>DAIQNU010000018.1:6251-19354 GCA_036788235.1 Cyclobacteriaceae bacterium | reverse complement strand
CTCTTTGCTTTTGCGATGGCAGTTGAATTATAATTTGATCTTTGACATATTTGTAAGAGATCTGAATTTCTTTGCCATTTTCTATCAACTCTACACCATGAATATCAAATGCACGTGCATCCAGCACCAGCGAATCCTGTGGATAAAAATGGGGTTTGAGATCAATGGTAGCTAATCCAAATAGCTGTTCATTTTTCCAATCAAAACGTACCTCAAGCTTGGTATGTACCAACTGATGCAGCATAGTTCTGGAGGCTCTATATTCTGAAATATTTTTCTCCAATTCTTCAACTTGCTCCTTTTCTAAATCACCAGATTCGATGGAAGGCTGATTCTGAAGGTCTTGCAATATGCTTTCTCGCAATGCTGCATCGCTTGTTTGCTCCGTGGTTTTGCATGCGCCCATCAACACTACAATTAACCAAGGCGCGAGTCTCACTATCCATTTTGAATGCATGCTTATTTCTGTCAAGTTATTAGTTTAAACCAGAACGCAAATTAGTTTATATTTATTCAATTAGAATGTTTACAGGATTATTTTCACACTCTTGCGGCTATTAATGGTGGAAAATTTTCATTTTAGCATATTAATAGTGATTTTGTAAAAAATAATCAATCAATGGCTCGTGTTATCGTAAACAATACTTTCATCAGAGAAATTGAAAAAGATCAAAAGGGTTCCTGGTTAGAAGATGGTGAAGCCATAGAAGTTGATTTAATACCTTCCGGCCTGAAACGATGCCATGTCATAATAAATAATAAGTGTTACACTGCCGAAATAATTTCAGTGTCAGAAAATTGCAAATGTGTCGAAATATCAGTCAATGGAAGATCTTATGAGGTTATAATTAAGGATAAGCTAGACATCCTTACTGAAAGGCTTGGATTGCAAACGGAACAAGAAACAAGCATTGGACTAACGATTACAGCGCCAATGCCCGGATTAATTGTTCAGATTCAGGTAGCTGAAGGTGAAAGTGTTATTGAAAATCAACCACTTGTGGTATTAAAAGCCATGAAAATGGAAAATATAATTAAAGCGCCTAAGCCTGGTATTGTCGAAAAAATATTTATTTCCGAAGGTGCCAGTGTAGAAAAAAACCAAGCGCTTATTCAATTTTAACTCAAATTGCGTGATAAAGGCGCTCCATTACTATATTTGCTGTGGTTAATGGCATTATGCTTCGTCATCTAAATTAATGTTGAGCAAAATTATAGTTTTAGGGTATAAATATGGTAGGAGATAATTTTAAAAACACATAATTAATGGTAGCAAGTATTACAACTTATTTATACCAAAACTTCTGTTTTGAAGACTAAAACAAGTTTTAAACTAAGGAAACCAAAACGTTTATCTATATATTAATTAAACACACAACCCTAAATCGGTTGAATTGCCTGCCTCAGTCAGGGGTTCATATTGACCTTAGAAAAACAAAAAAACATGAAATACAAGCGAATACTTTTGAAATTAAGTGGTGAAGCCCTGATGGGTAGTAGACAATATGGTATAGATCCTATAAGGCTCGAACAATACACTTCTGAAATAAAAACAGTTAAAGAGCTAGGCATAGAAATCTCGATTGTAATAGGTGGTGGTAATATATTCAGAGGAGTACAAGCAGAGCAATCTGGAATAGACCGCGTACAAGGCGATTATATGGGTATGCTGGCCACAATGATCAATGCCATGGCGCTACAAAGTTCATTAGAAAAGGCAGGTATTTACACCAGGCTGATGTCTGGTATTAAAATCGAGCAAGTTTGCGAAATGTTTATCAGACGACGGGCGGTTCGACATCTGGAAAAAGGCAGAGTTGTAATTTTTGGTGCCGGTATTGGCAACCCCTACTTCACTACTGATTCTACTGCAAGTCTAAGAGCCATTGAAATAGAAGCAGATGTGGTATTGAAAGGTACCAGAGTTGATGGTATATATACAGCTGATCCCGAAAAAGATCCTTTGGCAACCAGGTTTTCAGAAATTACTTTTCAAGATGTTTACCAAAAGGGTCTAAATGTTATGGATATGACAGCCTTTACGCTGTGTCAAGAAAACAACCTCCCAATTATAGTATTTGATATGAATAAGCCCGGCAACCTATTAAAATTGGCCATGGGAGAATCAATAGGCACTTTGGTTCATTAACATATTTTTAACGTTCAATTAAATAAATCGTACTAAGTTTTACTATGGAAGAAGTACAATTATATATCGATGATGCCCAGGATCAAATGGAAAAGGCCGTTAAACATGCAGGTCATGAATTAACAAAAATAAGAGCCGGTAGAGCCATGCCTAATATGCTTGATGGCATTATGGTTAATTACTACGGAGCACCAACGCCACTACAACAAGTGGCTTCCATTAATACGCCGGATGCCCGATCTCTCATTATAAAACCTTGGGAAAAGAAAATTATTGGCGAAATAGAAAAAGCTATTGTAAATAGCGATCTAGGACTTAATCCGCAAAATGATGGTGAAATCATCAGATTAAATATTCCTCCCCTAACTGAAGAACGGAGAAAGCAACTTGTAAAGCAAGTAAAACAAGAAGCAGAACAGGGTAAAATAAGAGTGAGAAACATCAGAAAAGATGCCAATGAAAATCTCAGAAAACTCTTAAAGGAACACGTTTCTGAGGATGACGTAAAAAAAGCTGAAGATCAAGTTCAGAAACTTACCGACAAGCACATTGAGGAAGTTGATAAATTGGTACTGCAAAAAGAAGAAGAAATAATGAAGGTTTAGTCCTGATACAGTTTTTTATCACTTATAAAGTCCATCACAGAGTCCGGCACCAAATATCTTATATTTTTTTGTTGCCGGACGCACTTTCTAATATAAGTTGCAGATATATCAAGCATGGGTGCCTCCACGAGTTTTACGCTTTCATGATTAAGCAGTGGTGTAATTTCGGCCTGCTTTGGCCTTGGATATACGAGCAAGCTAAATTCCTTAAGAATAATGTCTGCGTTTTTCCATTTTTTAAAACTCCTGAGATTGTCGCCGCCAATTATAAGGCTGAAATTATGATCAGGGTGTTTTTCACGTAAATAGGTCAAAGTATCCACGGTAAAACTGGGGCGCGGCATATGAAACTCTACGTCAGATACGCGCATTTGGTCATTACCACTAATGGCAAGTTTTACCATATCGTACCTATCAAATTCATGCGCCAGGCTTTTGCGCTGTTTAAAAGGATTTTGAGGTGACACAATAAACCAAACCTCATCCAAATCGGCCAGCGCCAACATGGCTTGGGCAATAATTAAATGCCCATGATGAATTGGGTTGAAGGAACCAAAAAATAATCCAATATTCAAAACTTTCACTTTTTTGATAAAAATGTTTCTACCAGCAGCTCAGCCTTTTGATAGGCAATGTCTAATTTTTCATTTAAAAGCACCTGATCAAAATCGTCTTTGAATTTCATTTCATATTCAGCCTTACTTACTCTTTTGAGTAGAGATTCTTCAGTTTCTGTCTTTCTTGCTTTTAATCTCCGTTTTAGTTCTTCGGTGTCCGGTACTTCAACAAAAACAGACAATGCTTTCTCTTTAAAATACTTTTTAAGGCTTAGTCCTCCTTTTACATCAACATCAAAGATTACATGCTTTCCTTCTTGCCAAAGCCTGTCAATCTCAGTTTTTAATGTGCCATAATATGTGCCATCATATACTTCTTCAAATTCAATAAAATCCCCTTGATTTTTCCTTGATTCAAATTCTTCATTGCTTAAAAAATAATAGTCTTTGGCATGCTGTTCTTGTGTGGTGCGTGGTTGGCGGGTAGTTGCAGATATCGAAAAACCAAGGTTGGGAAACTTGCTTAACAGATGTTTCACAATGGTAGTTTTACCGGAACCAGATGGCGCTGAAAAAATGATAACTTTACCTGTCATTTAAATATATTTAGATTTTTTTCGCTGCTTCTATTATAGATTGAGCGAGGTCTAACGGTGTATTTTTTTTCTTTAGGTTTTTCAACAGAAATTTAATCGCCAACTGTTCGGAACACTGATCATGACATGCACAATTCATACAAGTTTCTACAACTTCGTGAAAGTACTTTTCTTCGTCAGCACTTGCCTGCCCATCAACAATTTTTGGCATTATTTCATTACGAAGTCGCTCTCTGTCCACACCAGCGGGACAATGGCACTTTTCGCTACTGCAAATTGCTTCTTTTGACTTACTCATGGGCTTCTTCATTTCAAAATAAAGTTAATAATGAACATTGGCACAAATTAAGCTGTACATAGCCAATTTGTTATTGACATATTCAATGATTACGATCTTCTATAACCCATGGATTTTGCATAGGCAGACAATTTCTCACGCAGCAAGTTGCGCGCTCTATGTAAGCGGGAACGAACTGTACCTATGGGTATATCCAATATTTTAGACATTTCGTCGTAGGTAAAACCCTCAACGTCACACAATATAATTACAATTTTAAAATCCAATGCTAAAGCGTTGAGAGCAACACTAACCTCATCGCCCATGCTATCATCGAATGGCTCATCTGCCTTTATACTCATGCTCAATTCTGCAGGTGCATCTTCAGCATTATACATTGACTCTACTTCCTGATAATCAACTTTATAAGGTTCTTTGGACTTCTTCCTAAAATCATTTATGAAGTGGTTTTTTAATATTTTGAACAACCAGGCTTTGGCGTTTGTACCAGATTGAAATGACCTAACAAACCTAAAGGCTTTGAAGTAGGTTTCTTGCACAAGATCTTTGGCATCATCTTCATTGTAGGTGATGTGAAAAGCAAAATTGTACATGGCATCAAGATGCGGCAGCAATTCTTGCTCAAAAATGCGTTTTGAATCACTATCTCCAAATATATCCTGATTATCAGACATAACTTATCGCCTACAAGTCAATACAATTATTGATTTACGAAAGTAAGCAATGTTTGGTGGATTTGAAGTATTTGAGGCAAAATCATGCTTTTTTCATCGTTAACTACTATGAAATCTGCCACTTCTTTGCTTTGTTTCTCAGAAATCTGGCTTTCAATAATTTTTGCTATTTGGTCGGCATTTCGATGTGTATCGCGCATCAGTACACGATGAATTCTCAGTTTTTCAGGCGCTGTTACTACAATCAATTTATCAAGCTGCTTATAGGTTCCTGTCTCAATAAGCAGGGCAGCTTCACGCAATACAATCGGTGATTTAGTATGTCGGGCACACCAGTGTCGATAGTCTTCTGCTACGGCAGGATGCACCATTCCATTGAGCTTTTGTCGTAAGGCTTCATTGCCAAAAATGGCCTTGGCTAAATATTCACGATTGAGATTTTGTTGCGAATCATAGGCATCAATTCCAAATTCGCTTATAATCTGAGATTTTAAGGTAGCATCTGTAGACATTAGAGCCTTTGCATTTGCATCAGCATCGTATACAGGTATGCCCAATTGCTCGAATACTTTACAAACCAGCGACTTTCCAGCACCAATACCTCCGGTTATGCCAACTTGCAAACTACGGTTGCTCATACGAGATTTTTATGGTTTGCACTTGCAGCTCTGCTGATCTGGCAAAATCAGGTGTGCGAATTATCTCGGGAATAATTGTAGAATCGGAAGCATCTAGATATTCAAAATCGACAATTACTCCAAATAAATAAGGATTCAAATCATCTTTTGCATTTCGAGGTATTCTACAAGTTACATTTACCTTTTCAATATCAAGATGCAATTCAACATCCTGCGGAAAATTAATTTTTTCAACCCTTACTTCAAGCTCCGCATCAACAAAATCGATGAGCTCAAATTTTACTTTAACCGACTCAGGATTGCTTTTTATTAAAGGTGATATAAATGTTTCGAGTTTGATCCGCTGATCGAAGTTTGTATTCAAATCCTTAGGTGGAATTTCCAACACTAAAGTTTCTTGAAATAAATCCATAATTGAGCTGGGGCCTGTAAATACCACAGTATCAGGTTCTATACTTACTTCAGAAGCGAAAATGTAATTGTTTAAAACAACCAAACTATCGATAGCTAAAGGCATAGTCTTGGTAACTTTTCTATCGATATTCACCTTCAAAGTATCACGGGCAATGTAGTTAACTGTCAAATCAGTAATTTGATCTTCAGCAAATTGCAATAGCTCAGGTCTTGTCAGGTATTTTGTTTCGAGCGGACTCAGAAAAGGTATACGAATAGGTGTGGTTTTGATGGATAGATTTCGCTGTAGTAATTGCCACCCGGTTCCTGTTACATTTATGGGCAGCTCATTCGGCAGCCTTGATATGGCAATGAGCGTATCAGTGTTGTATTCGTAGATCACAGGTTGGTTGATGCGAGTGGTATAATTCTTATTAAGAGCATTGAACAACCAAAAAACAGCCGCGCCAAAAAGACATAAAAAAATAACCTTCCAGTTCTCTTTATTTAAAGGAACCGGAAAGTTTTTAAAAATTGTTTTAATCCTGTTGAAATACTTCACAGGCTGAGTTAAAAGGTTAGTATTATAATTTTTTGCTGTTATCTAGCGATAATGAGGTTTTTTCAAATGTAAGCTTTACGCCTCTGTCTACATCAATGACTACGGTAGTATCATGAACTGAAACAACCTTACCATGCATGCCGCCAATAGTAACAACATCATCTCCTTTTTTAATACTTTCTATAAATTTTTTCTGATCTTTTTGCTTTTTCTGCTGAGGTCTTATCATAAAAAAATAAAAAATTATGATAATACCTCCAATAAGAATCAGGTTACTCATGAGTGGATTGGAACCAGATGCTTGTAATAAAATTTGTGCTATCATTACTGTATTTATAAAATGAAAAATGGTTAAACGTCTTTAGGTGTTACAGTGCCTTTGATCTTCAAATTAATTTCAGCAGGATCGGTATTGGCATATATAGTCACCGTTTTCATTTGTTTGTTGGGTTTATTATTGGTATCGAACTTCACTTTGATCTCACCATTACTGCCCGGAGCTATGGGTTCTTTTGACCAATCAGGCACTGTGCAGCCACAGGAAGGCATTGCTTTTTCAATTATCAATGGTGATTCTCCAGTATTTTTAAAAACAAAAACATGCTCAACTATGTCTCCTTCATCTACGACACCAAAGTCGTATTCTTCTGAATCGAATGCGATTTTTGCCTTTTCAACATTTGTGGTGGCAGCTTGGTGTGCAGCATGGTCATGCATGTGGGTGGGCTCTTTTTGTGTTTTCTGACCACAGCTGCCCAACACAAACAGAACACATGCAAGCGGAATTAAATTTAGTCTAGTCCTCATATCCAATTTATTATTTTTTCTTACTTTTTATTTGACCAATAAGGTCATCGACATCTTCTAGTAATTTTTCTGCTTTAACTTTTGCATCGGTTATTACTTTTCTTCCTTCGCGCTTAGCGTCAGACAAATTTTCGGGTTCATCTTCCATCATCTGATCAATCATTTCCTCTAGTTGACCCCGATATTTATCAAGCATATATAATAATTTGTCGCGTGTATTTCTACCCTTATCAGGTGCATACAAAATACCAAGAATAGCGCCTATAGTCGCCCCCGACAGAAACGCAAAAAATGTGCTTTTTTTACTCATAGCCAAAATACTTTTATTTATTATCAATAAGTCCTCTCCCACTCTTTTTTACTACTCCTTCCTTTTGCAATTCGGAAGCAATAACATCTAATAAACCATTAACGAACTTTTTGCTCTTAGGTGTACTATAAACCTTAGTTATCTCAATAAATTCGTTGATGGTTACTTTAACGGGTATACTCGGAAAGTGTATCATTTCTGCAATGGCCGATTTTATTACAATAATATCGATTTGCGCAATACGTTCAATGTTCCAATTAAGTGATTTTTTTTCAATTAAACCTTCAAAATAAGTGTCTTCTTCAATGGATTTGTCAAACAGTATTTCAAGGTACGCTCTATCTTCTTCCCAGTTATAAGAAAATTCTGCCACTGTTAGCTCATCTGAACTGTTTTTGACAGATTTTAATGTTTTTAAAACAAGACTCCGAATGATTGTTTTGTTTTCTTCCCAGTTGTAATCTAATTCTTCAAAAAAACCATTGATAGAATCATTTTTGAATATTACATTTCTTACGATATCGTCTAGTATTATCCAATCTTCATCGTAGGTATGTGAAGTGGTACTCCTATAGGCAACAAAAGGTTCGTATTTGAAAATAATTTTTTTGTACCAATCCACAAGTTTGTCTTCTTCCGTTGACCAGCTTATGCCTTTGCGAAGTTTGCGCTCGGTGATCTCTTTGCATGCGGCGAGTTTCCTAATTACTTTATTTTCATAGAAGTAAGGTATATCATTCATCTCAGCGCCTAGGATATCCGACAATGATTTTTTTTCGTCAAATAGAGATTTATTAATATTAGCCAGCTCTATAATTAAATCGAGCACACGCAAATGGCTGTCTTCGGTACTTTCCAGCTCTTCGAGCATAGCATGGCGTTGGCGTTTTAGATCTTTTGCATTCTGCTCCTTATAAGATCGTACTGCGTTAAGTGCTTCTGCCTTAATCTCTGGCAATAGATCAGCTTGTTTTTCGATAGCTTCACCTTCAAAATGTTTGTCTAAACATTGTGCAGCTGCGGCTTTTTTAGTTTCCAATTCTTGTGCAGAAAAGTCAGCTAGCCAATTTGAATTCACTGAAAATTTTTCATTCAGCTGTTCGCGAGCCACCTGATAATTGGCCTGCTTGCAGCTACTATAGGCATACAATGCCTTTACTGCTTTAATTCTAAGGGTTCTTCTATTAACCATTTTTACTTATAAAATTTCAAAGAACGATAAAAATCGATTTTAGACTGCAAGGTAATATTTATAGAGAAGATTTTACCTGACCCACCTCTCTAATTCTTTTCATGGCAAATCTTATGGCAGCTGATTGGGTATTTATGCCTTCCTTTTCTGATAACTTAAGTATATCAAGTGTAGTTTGATAAATTTGCTCTGTTTTACGATAAACCCGATCGCGGCTCCATCCACCTAGGTAATCTATGCCGACATTGATCAACCCACCAGCATTAATTAGAAAATCGGGTGCAAAAACAATATCTTTTTGCTTAAGCACATCTCCATGGTAACTCTCATCTTGCAATTGATTGTTGGCAGCGCCAGCAATTATTTTGTATTTAAGTCGCTCAATGGTTTGGTCATTAATGGTAGCACCAAGGGCACAAGGGGCATATATATCTGCATCTAAATCATATATTTCTTCTACACCAATGGCGATAGCTTTAAATCTGTCTACCGCTTCCTTTATTCTTGATTCATATATATCGTTAACATAAATCTTAGCACCATCATTGGCCAAAAGTTCTACCAAATGCATACCCACATGGCCTACACCTTGCACGGCAATTGATTTTCCAGCCAAGGAGTCGTGGCCGAATATTTTTTTAGCTGCTGCTTTCATCCCCATGTAAACACCGTAGGCAGTGACTGGCGATGGATCGCCACCTCCACCCAGGTTTTCAGATAGACCACTTACATGGCGGGTTTCCATAGAAATATATTCCATGTCATTAGGGCTCATATTTACATCCTCAGCTGTGATGTACTTGCCACCTAAGCTTTCGATAAATCTTCCAAACCGACGCAATAAAGCCTCAGACTTGAGTTTTGAAACATCGCCAATAATAACGGCTTTGCCTCCACCAAGATTAAGACCAGAAATAGCCGCTTTAAATGTCATGCCCCTTGAAAGTCGCAATACATCTACCAAAGCTTCTTGTTCTGAAGCGTAATTCCACATACGTGTGCCACCTAAGGCTGGCCCTAGAACAGTATTGTGTATACCAATGATTGCTTTTAGTCCTGTGGGCGCATCGTAGCAATAAACAATCTGCTCATGCTCCAATCTGGCGACTTCTTCGAAAACCTCAATACTGCTGGGTTTTACAGCTTCTTTTACCCCAATCATGTAATATTTTCTGATTTTGTTTGTTTAGCTTTGCAGCAATCCGTCCGATTGCATCAAAATATTGGCAAAAATAGCATTTTTTGGCTTTAATTCAATTAGATCAAAAGACACTGTTAACTATTTACTCATACAAGGGTTCAATACACTGTGAAAGAGTTAAGCTATCTTAATAAGTATTTCTTCAAGTACAAAAGCTATCTCATACTTGGGATAATCTTTACGGTTATTTCAAACATTTGTCAGATCATTCCTGCACAGCTTGTAAGGTATGCATTGGATCTGGTTCAAGACAATGTAAAAGTTTTTAACTCGCTGAAAGGACTTGAAACTCAACTTGGGTTTGAATCAGTGATAAATAACAGCCTGGTTTTTTATGGAGTGTTGATTTTAATTATTGCCATCCTTCGCGGATTGTTTCTCTTTCTTGTAAGGCAAACTATTATTGTAATGTCGCGTCACATAGAATATGAACTCAAAAATGAAATATATGCACATTATCAAACACTTCCACTAAGCTTTTACAGAAGAAACAACACGGGTGATCTGATCGCCAGAATATCAGAAGATGTGAGCAGGGTAAGAATGTACATTGGGCCTGCTATTATGTATGCGCTCAACATGATCATTCTATTTGTAATCCTTATTCCTATCATGATTTCTATCAATGCAAAACTTACACTTTATGCTTTGATTCCGCTGCCTGCGCTATCCATCAGTATTTATTTTGTCAATAACATAATAAACCGACGATCTGAGGCCATACAAAAGAGCCTTTCTGATCTTTCTACTTTTGTTCAAGAGGCTTTTTCTGGAATTCGGGTTATCAAATCATTTGCCAGAGAAAACGACTCTACCTGTAAATTTGATCTGGCGAGTGATGAATACAAAGAAAAAACGTTGAAGCTGACTCGAGTCAACGCCCTTTTTTATCCATTGATCATATCGTTGATTGGTTTAAGCACTATTCTCACAGTTTACATTGGTGGAGCTGAAGTGATCCGTGGAACCATAACGCTTGGCAACGTCGCAGAATTTATACTTTACGTAAGTTTGCTCACCTGGCCTGTAACTTCTTTAGGTTGGGTTACCAGTATCATTCAAAGGGCTGCTGCCTCTCAAAAAAGAATAAACGAATTTCTAAAAACTAAAAACGAGATCGTTTCTACAGAAAATCTAGAAGCTGATATTATGGGGGACATTTGCTTTAAAAATGTAAGTTTACGATATCCTGATTCCGGTATAGAAGCTTTGCGAAACGTTTCTTTTCATGTATCACCTGGAGAAACATTAGCAATAATTGGCACTACCGGTTCTGGCAAAAGCACCATTGCAAATCTTATCAGCAGAATGTATGATGCCACAGAAGGTGAAGTGCAAATAGATAATCGAAACATAAATAATTATAAGCCATCAAACTTACGCTCTCAAATTGGCTACGTCCCTCAAGATGTTTTCCTATTTTCAGATACCATAAGCAACAACATCGCTTTTGGCGATGTCGATTTCAATGATGAACAGGTACTTCAAGCAGCCAAAGACGCTGACCTTTATGACAACATTATTGAGTTCCCGGAAGGATTCGACACAATCTTGGGCGAGCGTGGTATTACCTTGTCGGGAGGACAGAAACAAAGGCTTTCTATAGCAAGGGCTATTGTTCGTAATCCGAAGATTGTCATATTTGATGATTGCCTTTCTGCTGTTGATACTAAAACTGAAAACACCATACTGAACAGCCTAAAGGGTATTATGGAAGGCCGAACCAGTATAATTATTTCGCATAGAGTTTCTTCGGCAAAATTGGCCAATAAAATAATTGTACTGGATGATGGAAACATTGTAGAAGAAGGTACGCACGAAGTTCTTATGAAAAAGGATGGCATTTACCGCGAATTGTACGAAAAGCAGTTGAAAGCAGAAGAATTAATTGATGATCTTGATGCCCCTCAGTAATTCATCAATGGTTTTTATGTCTTGACATTCAACATACTACAAATGTAATATCTCAAATATATTGCACTTCGATTAGCATAAGAATAATTTACATTTGTACTTGAATTATTCCTATTCGAGTTATGAAACAAATCACCTACTTTTTAATTCTACTGGCTCTAATCGAGCTTTCGGCTTGTAGCTCAGGTAAGCGTGCCTATCAGCAAGGCAATTACTACGAAGCTGTAATGCAATCTGTAGATAGATTGCGCAGGAGCCCCAATAACAAACGCACTATAGGCGCACTTCAGGAGTCTTACCCGTTGGCTATCAAATATTATGAAACTCAGATAGATGTAGCCAAAAACTCATCGCATCCATTTAAAAATAGTCAAATAGTCGAAAATTATTTCTTACTCAATAGAATGCATGATGAAATAATGCGAAGCCCCGGGGCGCTCAATGCCATAAAGCCGAAAAATTATTTCAATGAGCTTGAACAATATCGACGTATGGCAGCGGCCGAGAGATATGCTGCCGGTGATGAAGCCATGAAGATTCATAATAGGCAAAGTGCCATGGAGGCATACAATCATTTTTTAAAAGCCAATGAGTATTTCCCCAACTATCAGGATGTTAGAGCCAAAATAGAAGAAGCTCAATATTGGGCGACCTTGAAAGTAATGGTTGAGCAAGTACCGGTGCCTACCTTTCAATATCAACTAAGTGCACAGTTTTTTCAAAATCAGGTTGATGAATATCTTTACAGCTATCGTGAAAACGAACTTGTAAGATTTTATCCGCCTAATGATGAACAGGTAAGAAAAGACGCCGATCAAATCTTGTTAATTCAATTCGACGATTTTGTGGTAGGCCAAACTAATAATTTTGTGGTGACACGTGACGTAAGCAAAGACAGCGTAGTTCTTGGCAAGGTAAAACTTGAGGACGGTATAGAACGAAATGTTTATGGTACGGTTAAGGCCAAACTTACTGAAAACCGAAGAGAATTGATTTCAAAAGGCTTAGTAAGTATGAAAGTAATTGATGCCAGAACTCAGACAGTAATACTACATGATAAGTTTCCAGGTGAATTTGTTTGGGTGGTTTCATGGGGCAATTTTAACGGTGATGAACGGGCACTAACCCAGGAACAATTGAATATCACCAAATTGGGGCCTGTGGATCCACCACCACCACAAGAATTATTTGTACAATTTTGCAGACC
>DAIQNU010000018.1:0-6241 GCA_036788235.1 Cyclobacteriaceae bacterium | reverse complement strand
CAGCTGCGCAGTAAGATAAGTGCTTATTATCGTGGGTATTAATCACTTTTAATATCCAATAAATTGAATCATTCAAAGCGCCTTACAAAATAACTGTTTGGCGCTATTTTTATGAGAAAATAAAACTGCCACGAGAGCCAAAATGGAATTATCAAAGCGCGATATCTGTGCATAGTGCCGAAATTTGGTGTCGACAGTCCTACCATTGTAGCAGTTGCAAAAACATAAATGATTACAACAAACAACAAAAACCAGCCCTTGCCTACTTTAGGCATATGGTTGATGGTAACTGAAAAAAGAATAATCAAAAGAATATTTTCTACTGCAACTATGGCCGTAGCCAAATTCCAAACTTCCCAGGCCATTGGGCGGAAAAGAACGGTAAATATAGCGTCAGGTGAAAACTGGATGATGCTCCATACAGTAGGCTCAAAACCTATATAGTCTGCATATCGGCCGGGCTGTGATATGCGCTTCGATAATTCAAAGTTCTCATACACTACATTTACAATTCGCTCAATGCGCAAATTGTAATGTAGCATAGTAACTCCTAAAACAAGAACCGCCAAAATGCCAAAAAAAGCTGTTACTATCAAAGCTCTATGGGTGGCTATAAATGCAGTAGTATTGATTTTTATTACAATGAAATAGGTTAAAAATAAAGGCAACAGCACCGCAGCAAAATAATATTTGAGTGCCCATAAAGGAATTATAGCTAGCATTAGGATGATAAAGTCCTTGACTTTTATCTTGCCGATGTGCCATCGCATGGCCACCACTACAATTAGTGACAAAGCCGCCAAACAAAGCGACTCTTTGAAGATGCCGCTAGTCCAGCACAATACCCCAGGCCATAATAGCCAAGATAATAACATAGACTGACTTAGTATTTTATTAGCTTTGGATACTTGGCCAACCGACCACCAAACTATACTGTGGACGAATAATGCTATCCAAATATTGGTTAGATAATATTGACCAGCCCCAATCAGAGAAAATGGCATGGTAAACACTGAAAAAAATAATGCCCGTGGGTTATTGGTAAATACCAAATAATCCTGATCAAGCACGTTGTTCCCAAATAAAGTTTTAAACCAAATTGACGGTTCAGACCAAAGCAATTGCATGAGTCTTTTTGACTCCACAAAGTATTGCCATGTATCGCCACCACCCAGATGAACTTTGTACAGGTAGGCCATGCTCAAAGCCATGCTAACCCGAATTAATAATACTGGCCAATACAAATTACTAAAGGAGGTTTTTAGAGCCTTTTTTCTAAGGAATATAGCCAAACCTGCCCACAACAACAGACTTAACATTGACAAGGCAATGCTCATCCCTCTGATGGTTTTAGTATATGTGTGCCAATTTGGCAATCCAGGCATTTTCTAGGCACACAAAAATTTCGATATAACTCTATCATGGCCTGTGTATCATAGGCATTTTCTGGCGAAATCCCGGCACTTTTTACCCTTTCAACTACACTATTTTTTTCGGCAGGTACAGTTTGAAGCAAGGAAATTGCTTTTTCAAGCCAGTCATTATCATCTCTAAAAATACCATAGGCGACCATTAGTGGTGCTACAGTATTTATCATTATGCCTTCTACACTGGCAATACCCATTTCTGCTATATGCTTTTTTGATGGCTTGGAAAAATGATAATGATTTTGCCAGTAGTCGGAGGGAGTTATTTCAAGATAATTGCAGAGATCTTTGACGGTTTCGGTATACAAAAGTGCAGAAAAAATATTGTCGACTTTCACAATCATGGTGGCCAGTTGCGCCAGTCGCAATGTGGGAAAATTGGCAGGCCGCATCCGTAAAAATTTCCAGTTGTATTTGCGTAAGGCATTGCATTTCAAACCATACTTTTCGGAAAGAAAATTATACTCTCTACAAAGAAGCTTCATATAATCATCGCTTGGTTCTTCAGATAAAAAGCCTGCCATTCCAAAAAGTAATGCTTCAACTTGTAATAAATTATCACCATGCTTTTTAAGTACTTTTAAGGGCAATTCTTTTGCCAGCGCCTCAAATGCTTCATTATTTTTATTAAATCCAAAACTCTTTAGTAATACCTGATAGGCAGTTTCTTCCCAATCGGCTTGGTTAGACTTATGCTTTTCTAAAATTTCATTGGCCTTTCTCTCCATTCGCTTAAGCAAGGTACTATCGAGCATTGCACATACTTGTACACGCGGAATATCGCCAATAAATCTTGTACAGAGAAGCTGCTCTGTGGAGCTAAAAAGGTTGCGATAATTATGGAAAACCGATTGCCGAACCTTTGTTTTCAATTCTATAAAAGGTATTTCTGTGCCATCGGTTCTATGGACGACAATGTCATTTTGCCAAACTACATGTAGTATCACGGCATCGTAAGCAAGGTCTTTTTGGTGGCCGTGCCGGTGCCAGTCTGAAGCATTCAAATGTATTTCGACACTCCCGGTCCACAGTAACTTTCCCATGCGCAGTTTGGCATGTGAAAAATCAGGTCCTGCATCGCGATTGTGATTGCCAGGGTGAATAATTTCCAACGAAAGTCCATCATTGGTTTGTAAGTCTTGCTTATTGAAATACTGATGTTTCCATACAAAATGCAGAAAAGCCTCATCCATATACTTGCCTGTTTTTTGTGTTAAAATAACCAAGATAAACAATTACTTATGACTTTGCTTTTCGAAGAAGGAAAAAGTTCAAAATTGACAAAATCATATCGCAGTATTTGAATTATTCTAAAACCAGAAAGACTGATAAACAAGCATGGACACCCGTGGCTGTTGACTAACCGGGTTGTATAAGTAATTCATCTAGTGAGTTTTGTGCTACAAAATGATAGTTGCTCCTTGCCTTTTGGTAAATTTCGAGTGCGTAGGTTGCCATTTCAGGATATAGCAGCATTTCTTTATACAATGGCATCAGAAATTTTCTCCGACCCGTTTCGATTAGAAAACTTTCTAAGGCATTGAATCCCGGCTGATATTCATTGCGAATGATATATAATGCCCAAACAGCAAATATCTCTGCATTTTTACTAGCAGTAAAATTAAAAGTATTGTCCAGATCTTGCATCTGCTCCATTGCCAAATCTTTTGGCAGCATTCGCAAAAAAAACAGCCATTCATGCGTAGACCACTGATTGGTGTTGAGTTCACCGGCATTCATTCCTTTCATAAATTTATTGACTTCGGTATCAACTTTTTCAAATCGAGCTGATTTCACTTGGGGCATATCAGCAGGAAGTCCGGTGCCATATATCCAGTCTTGAAGCTGTTCATCGCTTAAATTTACAGACTGTGGCTCAAGTAGCTCACTTTTCAAGTAAGAAAGAAAATATTCAGTGTCCATTACATCAAACTCATGTGTATCAAAATATTTCATGAGAAATTCATCAAAAGCATCTCTGCCAGTCAGTTCTTCTAATCGCCGTAGAAAAAAATACCCTTTGTCATAAGCAATAGGGCTCACACCATCATCTGGATTCACATTATCAAGATTTGCCTTAAGACTACTCAGCTCCATTCTATTGGTCGCTGCCAGATTTTCGAGTTCTTCTTGTAAATCTTCATAGCTAATGGTAGCTAACATTTCTGCATAGTCAGCACCGTAGAGCTTTTCCATGATGCGATATTCAAAATATACGGTAAAGCCTTCGTTAAGCCAGAAATCATTCCATGTGGCATTGGTCACGAGATTTCCAGACCAAGAGTGGGCCAGCTCATGTGCTATGAGTGAAGTTAGAGATCGGTCGCCAGCAAGGATAGTTGGCGTTGCAAAGGTCAGTCGAGGGTTTTCCATACCTCCAAACGGAAAGGATGGAGGCAACAATAAAATATCATAGCGATCCCAAAGGTATGGGCCATAAAGTGACTCAGCGATTTCGAGCATTTTTTCTGTTTCGGCAAATTCAAAGACTGCCTTTTCAAGCATAGAGGGCTCTGCATACACACCTGTGCGATCTCCAATTGCTTCAAAAGCTAAATCACCTACAGCCAAGGCCATCAAATAAGCGGGTATTGGCTGATCCATTTCAAAAGTATATTGGCCATCGGATTGCACCTCCATAGGATTGGCTGCACTCATAAGTGCCATCATCCCCTCTGGCACATGAATACGAGCAGAATAAGTAAACCGAATGCCGGGTGAGTCTTGCAGTGGAATCCAGGTTCGTGCTAGGATGGCTTGTGATTGGGTAAAAAGAAAGGGCTTTTGCTTGCCGGCTGTTTGTGCAGGCTCAAGCCATTGCAGCGCAGAAGCATCGGCACTGGTGGTATAATGGACTTCTACAAATTGCGCTTCATTATCGAGTTCAATTTGAAGGTATCGCCCTTTTATAGGGTCTTCATGTCCGATCGTGTAATTTGCCTCCATGGCATCATCATTTTTTACGGCTTCTATTTGCAAGCCTTTGCCTACATCAAGTGTGAGCGGTGCACCGGGCTTCAAAACATCAAAATGCACCCTGGCCAATCCATATAATGACTGCTTTTCAAAATCGACAGTCAGATTGAGTTCTATGTGCCTGACAATAACCTCCTCTGGTCGGGCATAACTGTGGGGATCAATCGCCATTACGCGTTCGCTGGTATAATCGGCTCTTTTTTCACTACAGCCAAAAACGATCGAGAAAAAAAAGATGAATATTATCGTTTGCTTTATCATGATACAATATGAAATTATGACAAGAAATGTTAGGTATACTTACCGCAATTGATTGCTCATTTCTTTTTTGGGTAATCAAAAAATACAAGCACACCTTGCTTACCTTTCAACTCACTCCACGATGCTATATCAAAATCAATTTGCACCACCCCCGCGGTTGGAACATTGATAATGCCTGCTCCGGTAAAGTGATTTATCAAATCTGTAAAATCAGGATTATGACCAAAAATCATTAGACTTTTATGCACATCTGGTGTATTCCGTAGAGTATCGACCAAGCCACGTACCCCTGAAAAATACAACTCATCATTCAATTGAATTTTTTCCTTGGGATAACCTATTTGCTTGGCGACTTTTTTGGCTGTTTTTCTGGCTCGACGAGCTGGGCTACTCACTATGATAGCAGGAAGTATATTTTTAGCTGCCAACCTACGCCCCATTTCCGGAGCATCATTTTTTCCTCGATCACTAAGTGGCCTTTCTTGATCACTGAGTGACAAGTTTTCCCAACTTGATTTAGCATGGCGCATTACATACAGAGTTTTCATTTACTTACACATTTATAGTAGCAACCACAGAGTTGAATCTTGTTAATTTTTGACTATTCGCAAAGCTGAGTTTTCAATAGTTAATTTATACATTAACAAGAGCTTTGATAGCCATCGAAAACTAAAACTAATATTTTCTTGCTTAGTTTTACAGCAATTGTCTGCTTATCGATCTGAGCTTAAAGCTCAAGCTTGTCTTAAGAGCGACAAAAGGCAACACTTGTTTATGAAATATAAACAGTTTTAAATTATTTCGCGTTCAGAACATATGATTATATATTAATATGTTAATTCATTTATATGATAAAATTTAGCTTACATGAATCGTAAAATAGCCGGGTTTGGATTGATAATGGCCATTGCTTTATTAGGTGCGGGCATGATTTTTATACAACAGACCAACAAAAAGATCGTAAGTGAAAGTAAAACTATTATAAAAAAAAACAAATCGACTATGAAAACAGAAAATCTCACTAAAGAAGCTTTTATTGAAAAAGTTTTCGATTTTGAAAATAATAAAGAATGGAAATACAAGGGTGAATTGCCTTGCTTAATCGATTTTTATGCTGACTGGTGTGGTCCTTGTAAGGCCGTTGCACCCATTTTAGAAGAATTAGCTGTAGAATATGCTGGTCAAATCAAGATTTACAAAATCGACACTGAAGCAGAGCAAGAACTTGCAGGTGCCTTTGGCATCCGAAGCATTCCTTCATTGCTTTTTTGCCCTGCTGAAGGCCAACCTCAAATGGCCATGGGGGCATTGCCGAAGGCTTCATTAAAAAAGGCTATAGATGAGATTTTGCTTAATAAAGTTCAAATAGAAAAATAAGCTTGATAATAGGTAGTCAGCATAAGAAGTTCATACTAGCGTGGAATATTATTCTGCGCTTTTTTCAGATCCAATAGTTTTATATTAGCAACAACATACTATTCTGTCCTTTATCTTCTGTTAATACTTAATATTCAGAATTTAATCCCCATCCTCAGGCCACTCTGCTTTAAAATCGATCCAGTATTGCCGTACAGTTT
>DAIQNU010000017.1:0-20124 GCA_036788235.1 Cyclobacteriaceae bacterium | reverse complement strand
TGGCCAATAATGTATTTGGAGAAAAGTTAGAACCATGTTCTATGCAGCCAGTCACTGGATATTACAGAGATGGCTGCTGTAATACCAACGAACATGATTTGGGCACACACACAGTATGCGCCATCATGACGGAAGAGTTTTTGCAATTTTCCAGTAGTCGTGGCAACGATCTTATCAATCCTAAGCCCGAATACCAGTTTCCTGGTTTAAAACCTGGTGACAGATGGTGTCTGTGTGCAACGAGATGGAAAGAGGCCTGGATGGCTGACAAAGCCCCATTGGTAGTATTGGAGGCTACCCACGAAAAAACACTGGATATCATAGATTTAAACATATTGATATTATATGCCTACAAATCGGATAAGGTATAAATTTCTCACACTTATACAAAACTCCTTACTACTTAATTAAAAGCTATTTTATGAAAAAAACACTCCTATTTCTATGCATAGGCATTATTGTTTATGCCTGTAATCAACCCACTAGACAAATAGCCCGAGGCCCCATGGCCAAAAACGGCATGGTGAGCACTGCCCATCCTTATGCTACTGAAGTGGGTCTCGAAATACTCAAAAAGGGCGGGAATGCTTTTGATGCATCTATCGCGGTTCAGTTTGCATTAGCAGTAGTATATCCTCGTGCTGGCAATATAGGTGGTGGTGGATTGATGGTATCTCGCACAGCAGACGGTGCTTTTCAGGCCTTAGATTTCAGGGAGAAGGCACCTGGTTTGGCATTTGAAGAAATGTACCTCGATGAAGAAGGCGAGATCATTCCAAAGCTTAGCCTGGCTGGAGATTTGGCTTCGGGTGTACCTGGTTCAGTGGCTGGCATGTGGCAAATCCATCAAAAGTTTGGCACATTAAGTTGGGAAGATCTTATTCAACCTGCTATAGACATGGCAGAAAATGGTGTAGCTTTAACTAAAGGAGAGGCGGAAAGCCTTAATCGCTTTGCAGAGCACTTTAATGAAAACAATGAAGAAATTACCTCTTTTGAAGCGAAGGATACCTGGAAACTTGGGGAATTATTTGTGCAGAAGGAGCTTGCCGAAACCTTAAAGCGTATTCGTGATAATGGGCCTGATGGTTTTTATAAAGGAAAAACTGCTGATTTGATCGTTGAACAAATGGAAAGAGGAGGAGGGATAATCTCACATACCGATCTTGAAGCCTATGAAGCCATTTGGCGCGACCCAATTGAGGCTACCTACAAGAATTTTAGAGTAGTTTCTATGCCACCTCCTTCAAGTGGAGGTATTGCTATTTTACAAATGCTAAAAGGTTCGGAGTATTTTGACTGGCAGGCTGCAGGACATAACAGTGCTGCTGCCATTCATTACATGACGGAGCTTATGCGAAGGGTGTATGCAGACCGTGCGACTTACCTTGGCGATCCTGATTTTTACAATGTGCCAACGGAAATGTTGCTGGATACTACCTATTTAAAAAATCGTTTTTCTGATATAAAATCAGATATTAAAACGCCCTCGGAAGAAATAAAAGCCGGTGAAGTAGCTTCCATAGAAAGCTTTGAAACCACCCATTTTTCAGTGACCGACAAAATGGGTAATGCTGTAGCCATCACAACCACGATAAATGGCGCTTATGGTTGCAAAGTCATTGTAAAAGGAGCCGGCTTTTTTCTGAATAACGAAATGGATGATTTTGCCATTAAACCCGGAGTGCCCAATCAGTTTGGTTTGGTAGGTGCTGAAGCCAATGCCGTACAACCGGGCAAGCGCATGCTTAGCAGCATGACGCCCACTATAGTTGAAAAAGACGGGGCATTGTTTGCTGTGGTTGGCACTCCAGGAGGTTCTACAATTATTACGGCTGTTTATCAAACAGTTATGAATATACTTGAATTTGATATGACCATGCAGGAAGCTGTAAATGCCAAAAAAATACATGCACAATGGTTACCCGATTTGGTTTATGTAGAAGAAGGAGGCCTTGATCCGGAAATTGTAAAAGAATTGGAATCTATGGGACATGAGCTTAAAACATCACCTATTTTGGGTAAAATGAATTGTATTCGCATTGGTGATGATGGTATGATGGAAGGAGCAGCTGATACTGTAAGAAGTGAAGGCACTTCTTTAGGTTTGCCATAATGAAAACATCAAATATTTGGGATGAAATCAATAAAAAAGCCTCTGAAATCAGAGGCTTTTTTATTGATTCTATTTTTTTGAATACTATCTTGAAGTTATGCTGAGTTCCACAATCCTGGCTTCCACCCTTCGTCCTTCTTCCTTAGAAGCACTTTCGTCTTTGGTTGCACCATAACCTTTGGCCACGATACGCCTTCTGACTACACCCCGGGTATTGATATAATTTAATACTTCAATGGCTCTTTCATTTGAAAGCTTCTTATTAAATTCTGCATCTCCTTCTTGTGAGGCAAAGCCTGATATTTCTATACCTAAGGCACTGTTATCGCGCAACAGCCCCAGCATAGCATCAAGCTCCGTCAGATATTTGGGGTTAAGATTGCTCTTCCCAGCATCGAAGTAAATTTTTACTACTTTTTTAAGTAGGTTTTTATCATAATCTGCTACCAAATTTTGCTTAGCGAGTTTTTTCTGCTCCGCTGCTTCTTTGGTTACAAACATGGTGGGGAGTGAAAAGATCTTCTGCCCATCGACAATTTTTTGCTCAAATTTGCTTTCGTCGCTTTCATCAAAATAGTAGGTTCTGCGTGCAGCCTGAAGTTTTTCATTGTTTATTTCATTAAAGTCTACCGCATCTATTGGGTCAATTCTCGTCATCAGTTCCAACAAATAGTCAATACCTTCCTGATCTCCGGCCTCTATAAGACTACCCATTAATTCATAAGCATCTATAGAATCTGTGCTTATTAATTTGGCTTCAAAGTTTTTGCGGTTGTCAGATACCTGATCTTTTTGTGTATTGTAAAAGGCATTTTTTACCTGAACTTCTTGCCCGACCACAACATCAAATTGCTTTATGGTTTTCAAAAAGATCTTTTGATACAATTGATAAAAGCTGGTTTGTTTCGGTACATCTATGTTCAAAGTATAAGGTAAGAATCCATCAGACTCTATGATCATGTCATAATTTTTGTTGGGTGGTAAAATCACCAAATAATCGCCAGTTTCTGAATTAGGATGATACACATAATCAATTTTTTCTTTGGTTTCGTTATCGATCATGTAAATTTTGGTGGCTAAAGGCCTGAGAGTTTCGGCGTCAAGAATGCGGCCTTTGATCATAGTTAGCGGTATACTCTCATAATCTTCCGGCATGTCCATTTTATAAATATCCTGGCCTCCTATGCTGCCTTTTCTATCCGATGAAAAATATCCTCTAGATCCATCGGCAATCAGTGTAAAGTAATTGTCATTTGCCGTGGTATTAATGGGATATCCCATATTTTCTGTTTCTATCCATTCTCCGTTAATAAGATTTGATTTTAATATGTCTTTACCACCGATTGATTTATCTGGCTGATCCGAAGTTAAAAAGAGAATTTTCTGGTTTGGATGAATAAATGGTGCGTCTTCATTGTACTTAGAGTTGATATTAGGCCCCAGATTTTCTGCTTTGCCCCAGGTTCCATCTGCTTGCTTTACAGACTTGTAAATATCTAAACCACCATATCCACCGGGTCTATTGGAGGCAAAATACAATGTTTTACCATCAGGGGTAAGGCTGGCCGTAGTTTCATTAAATCTCGAATTGATATTTTCTCCCATAGCAATAGGCCTTCCCCATCCATTACCTTCTTTTTTCATGGTGAAAAGATCGCCATTGCCAGGACTTGTTTGCAGGTAAATGATCATTTCTTGACCATCGGCAGATAGACCGGCGGTTCCCAGGTTGCTTTCCGTTTTAATATCAACCTTGATAGGCATAGACCATGCACCCAATTGATTTTGGCTAATAAAAACCTCCTCAATCATTTTTTCACCAGTTCTGCTTTTGCCAGTATTAGGTCTTAAGCCTGTGTAAGCCATAAGACTTTCATCAGCACTTACCACAGGATTGTACTCAGTATATTCTGTATTTACATTTGGTTCCAATTGTTGTATTCTAACATTTCTTGGCGATTTGAGCATTTCTATAGCAAATTTTGTCTGCAGAATCCGCTCATTAACTTCAGTTTTTTGTCGTGGATCTCTAAGTCCATTTAAATGCTTTTCATAAGCAACCAAAGCTTTTTTTACTTGCTCATCTTGAAAATATAGATCACCCAGGTCTAAATAGAAGTTCACGGGTAAAGGCGATATTTTAGTAGCCTGTGCTTTTTCAAACCAAGAAATTCCTTTAATACGGTCATCGACCTGATCAAGCCCACTATACGATTTGCCCAGTTTATAATATACCTGCGCATCAGCTTTTCCAGCTTCTGCAACAACTTCAAATTCTTTGATGGCGTCTTTATAGCTTCTTACTGTAAAGAGTTTATTTCCATTTTGAAGTGCCTTGTCGGCATTGGCACTTTGACCGTATGTCAGTGTCGAAATAAGTAGAAGCAATAAAATACAATGGGTAATCAATGAAACTTTTTTCATTTTTAAAATAAGTTTTAATTCGAGTTTGCCAAAGCTTGTCTATAAGCAAAGTCTTATACTTTTTTTTACATTGGTAGATCAGCCGGGATACACCTCGACAAAATACATGCAATACAAAAGTACCGCTAAGCACAAACCGCCCTAAACCAATTTTTTACAAAATATTACAGATAAAATGAAATTTGCTCCAATGTTCTTTTTGTTAAGAGCCTGGCACCTTCAATATTTTTTTAATGCCAATTTGGACTCATTTTATCATGAAGCGGTGTAAGCATCTCAAAGTCAATAAGCTCCAAATATTTTGGTTTTCTATCGAAGAATAGGGCAAGCGCTTTGGTATTTTTATGTATTTTAGCGCCTACCTTACAAGTTTTAGACCACAATTCATTCTTACCTAAGTA
Organism: Cyclobacteriaceae bacterium; assembly: GCA_036788235.1. Taxonomy (GTDB): domain Bacteria; phylum Bacteroidota; class Bacteroidia; order Cytophagales; family Cyclobacteriaceae; genus JAFIEV01. The sequence continues at coordinate 15,183 of DAIQNU010000017.1, read as the reverse complement.
TAGCATGTACCTGATATTTGATACCGAAACCACTGGCTTACCCAAGAATTATAATGCACCACATACTGATCTTGACAACTGGCCTCGTATGGTTCAAATTGCATGGCAACTACACGACAATACAGGTAAGTTACTATCTGCCGAGAGCATGATTATTAAGCCTGAGGGCTTTACCATCCCATTCAATGCCGAAAAGGTACATGGTATTTCAACCGAGCGAGCCTTAAAGGAAGGTTTGCCATTGGCCGAAGTGCTTGGGAAATTCGCCGAAGACCTCCAAAAAACACAATGGCTCATAGGGCACAATGTGACTTTTGATCTCAATATTGTAGGTGCTGAGTTTGTCAGGGCAGGCATGGAAACCAATATGTGGGAGCTTACGGTTCTCGATACCATGCTCACTTCAACTGATTTTTGTGCACTTCCTGGAGGCAAGGGTGGCAAATTTAAGTGGCCCTCTTTAACCGATTTACACAAGAAGTTATTCAATGAGGGATTCGATGATGCGCATGATGCTGCCTATGATGTAGCTGCAACGGCAAAATGCTTCTTTGGCTTGATAACCCATAAAGTGGTTAAAACAGCAGATGGAGCAAATACCGATACCATCACTTATGAAGCGCCTGATCTCGCCGACGCGAATTTTAAAAAGCAAAAAACTTTTACCACTGATATTTTTGCAGGGGGTGGAAAGGCTTCAGATATTGTTTCGCCTTTTGCCCACTTACATGTTCACAGCCAATTTTCGATTTTACAAGCCACATCCAATGTAAAAGATTTGGTGGCTAAGGCCAAGCATTATCAAATGCCAGCTGTAGCACTTACAGACCTTGGCAATATGATGGGCGCTTTTAAATTCTGTCGTGAAGCAATTTCCAAAGACATTAAGCCGATTATTGGTAGTGAATTTTTTCTTTCCGAAGATCGCAAAACCTTAAAATTTACTAAGGACAACCCGGATAAAAGAAACAATCAGGTACTTATTGCAAAAAATAAGGCAGGCTATCATAACCTGGCCAAACTGAGTTCTCTGGGTTTTACTGAAGGTTTGTATGGCATACATCCCAGAATCGATAAGGCTTTGGTTGCAGAATACTCCAAAGATGTAATAGCCCTTACCGGGAACCTATATGGTGAAGTGCCAAATCTGATACTCAATGTAGGTGAACATCAGGCAGAGGAGGCGTTGCTTTGGTGGCTCGATGTGTTTAAGGACGACCTGTATATCGAATTGATCGACCATGGCTTGGAGGAGGAGAAGCGTGTGAATGAAGTATTGCTGCGACTTGCCAGAAAATATCAAATAAAAGTTGTAGCCTCTAACGACGTCTTTTATCTAGATAAGGCCGATGCCAATGCGCATGATATATTATTGTGTATAAAAGAAGGTGAGCTCAAATCTACTGAAATTGGACGTGGCAGAGGCTTCAGGTATGGATTTCCCAACCATGAATACTACTTTAAGGGTCAGGATGAAATGAAGCGGCTTTTTGCCAGTTTGCCTGAAGCCATCAACAATATAAGTGAAGTCCTTGATAAAATTGAAGCCTATAAGCTCGATCGCGACATTTTACTTCCTCGCTACAATATTCCGCCTGAGTTTAACACTGAAGACGATTACCTTAAACATATAACCTACGAAGGCGCCAAAAAACGCTATGGAGATATTACCCCTGCCATAAAAGAGCGTCTTGATTTTGAATTAGAGACCATTCAAAAAACCGGATATCCTGGTTATTTTCTAATCGTGCAGGATTTTACGAATGAAGCGAGGAAAATGGGAGTATCGGTAGGCCCAGGGCGTGGATCTGCTGCCGGATCAGCAGTAGCTTATTGCATTGGCATTACCAATGTTGACCCTATTCAATATGATTTGCTGTTTGAGAGATTTCTAAACCCTGACCGTGTATCACTACCTGATATTGACATCGACTTTGATGATGAAGGTCGTGGCAAGGTGATTGACTGGGTAGTTAAAAAATATGGCAAGTCACAGGTAGCCCAAATCATTACCTATGGCACTATGGCTGCCAAGTCATCCATAAGAGATTGCGCCCGGGTAATGGAGCTGCCACTCTCTGAAGCCAATACCATGGCTAAGCTTATTCCCGAACGTCCTGGTACTACTTTGGACATGGCTTTCAAGGAAGTAAAAGAGCTTCAAGATCTGAGCAAGGAAGCCAGCTTAAAGGGTGAGGTGATTAAAGAAGCCAGAAAACTCGAGGGCTCACTGCGCAATACTGGTATGCATGCTTGCGGCATTATCATTACACCGGATGACCTGACCAACTTTGTGCCGGTGGCTACTTCTAAAGATTCTGATCTACTCATTACACAGTTCGACAATAGTGTAGTTGAAGATGCCGGATTACTCAAAATGGACTTTTTGGGATTGAAAACCCTTTCGGTCATTAAAACGGCCATTGAATACATAAAAAACCGGCATGGAATTGAGATCGTGCAAGATGATATTCCACTTGACGATCCTAAAACTTATGAACTATACCAGCGTGGCGATACCAATGGTACATTTCAGTTTGAGTCGCCGGGCATGCAGAAACACTTGAGAGCATTAAAACCCGATAAATTTGGTGACCTCATCGCCATGAATGCACTCTACCGACCAGGGCCTTTGGAGTATATACCCAACTTTATAGCCCGAAAACACGGTAGAGAGCCCATAACCTATGACTTGCCGGCCATGGAAGAATACCTGGCAGAAACTTACGGGATCACAGTATACCAAGAGCAAGTAATGCTTTTATCGCAATCACTGGCCAATTTCTCCAAGGGCGATGCCGATATGCTCCGCAAAGCCATGGGTAAAAAAATCTTTGCTTTACTGGAGAAGCTGAAGCCAAAGTTTTTGGAGGGCTGTAGTAACAATGGACATGACATTGCCAAGGCAGAAAAAATATGGAAGGACTGGGAAGCGTTTGCTGCCTATGCATTTAACAAATCGCACTCTACCTGCTATTCGGTTGTTGCTTTTCAAACTGCCTACCTCAAAGCCAATTATCCGGCTGAGTATATGGCCTCTGTACTTACCCACAACCTCAATCAAATAGACAAGGTGACCTTTTTTATGGAAGAATGTCGGCATTTGGGTATTAAGGTGCTAGGTCCCAGTGTAAATAATTCTGGTGTAGCTTTTTCAGTCGATTCCGAAGGTCAAATACGCTTCGGACTGGGTGCGATCAAGGGAACTGGTGATGCAGCCGTACAAGCCATTATTGCAGAAAGAACGGAAAATGGCCCATTTAAAAATCTATTTGACTTTTCGAGCAGGGTAAACCTTAGGGCGGTCAATAAAAAAACTTTTGAAGTGCTGGCCATGTCAGGTGCTTTCGACGACTTCAGTGATTGCCATAGACGGCAGTACATTTTTGCACCTGACGGCGACCAAAGCTTGATTGAAAAGGCTATAAAATATGGTAACAAAATCCAAAGCGAGGCTGGCAATATGCAACAGTCGTTGTTTGGTGGCGACAATGAAGTAGATATACCGCAACCAAAAGCACCTGATGTAGAACCATTTGGCGAAACCGAAAAACTCAATTTAGAAAAAGAGGTAGTTGGTTTCTTTATTTCCGGGCATCCGCTCGATCAGTTCAAATTCGAGATGGAAAATTTTTGCAAGAGTAAATTGGGGCAGCTCAAAGACCTTGACAATGCGATGAATCAAGAGTTTACTTTTGGAGGTGTGGTGACAGAAGTTGTGCATCGCGTGAGCAAACAGGGCAAGCCTTTTGGCATTCTGACCCTGGAAGATTATGATGATTCGCATACATTTTACTTGTTTTCTGACGATTACATTAAGTTTAAAGAATATATGGAAACAGGTTGGTTTTTATATCTGCGTGGGCAAGTGGTAGAAAAACGATGGGGCGATAAAAAACCGGAATTTAAGTTACAGCAAATTCAGTTGCTGAGTGATTTGCGTGAAAAATTGACCAAGACAGTTAATATTAAGCTTAAACCAGAGGATTTGAATGAACTTTTGATTGATAAGTTGGAAAACCTGGCTAGTATCAATCCTGGAAAATGCCAATTGAAAGTCACATTATTTGCGCATACTGAAAAAATCAATATTGAGCTGTTATCCAAAAAGTATAAAGTGCACCCGGGCGATGACTTTATAAAAGCACTTGAACAGATGCCCGAATTGGAATTCAGTATTCGAAGCAATTAAATAAATGGCATATACATATGACATTATGACTGCAATACCTTATTTGTCGCCAGAATGTCAATCATACTTAAATCAAAGTATGACAAAAACAATTATAGGCATTGATTAGTACTATATTTGCAACCTAAAATCTTCAAACTAATAAATAAAACAATGGCAAAAGCAATTGAAATTACAGACGCAAATTTTGATGAAATTATTGCCAGTGCACAACCCGTACTGGTAGACTTCTGGGCCGAATGGTGCGGACCTTGTAAAATGATAGGCCCTATCGTAGAAGAACTAGCTGGTGAATACGAAGGTAAAGCAGTAATTGGAAAAGTAAATGTGGATGAAAACCCTCAGATATCTATAAAATACGGCATCAGAAGTATTCCTACACTTTTGGTATTCAAAAATAGCGAAGTGGTAGACAGACACGTTGGATATGCACAAAAAAATATTCTAACGGAAAAAATAGAAGCACAAATGAATTAATGTGTGCTTGTTATATATAGAAATTGGGGTAAACTTAAAGAAGTTTCTAAAGTTTACCCCTTATTTTTTATATCTGCTTGCTCAATTGCACCTGTTTTTCAAGACTTATCTCATTTTTTAAAGATGGAATCGACAAGCTAAAAACTGTCCCTTCTCCTACTTTCGACTCTACAAAAACTTTACCTTTTAATTTGTCTAAAGTTTCTTTCACAATATACAACCCAAGCCCGGATCCATTGCTGCCTTGCGTAGCCCGGTAAAACATCTTAAAAATATTATTTATGTGTGCTGATTCGATGCCACGCCCATTATCAATCACCTTTATAGATGCATTATTTTTTTCTACATTTACCAATACCTCAATAAAGGGATCCTCCCGATATTTATTGTGATAAATAATCGCATTGGATATAAGGTTGTTGATAATGACACTTAATCTACGATGATCAGAGTAAAAAGGGGAATTTAAAGTAATTGAATGCTTGAAAGTTATTTTCTCATCTTTATCAAGATGCTTAAGCTCCTGAAAAGTATCTTCAATCAAAACCTTAAAATCTATAGGATTAGCTTCGATTTCAGTTCTGGTGTTTCTCGAATAATCAATTATTTCTTTGGTAAACCTATCCAGCTTTTTTATACTTAAATCTATCAGATTAAGGCATTCGTCTTTCCCCTTTATGGTTGGATCTTTTGAGGCAATTTCGACCAATCCTTGTACAGAAGCCAGCGGTGCACGAAGATCATGTGAAGCGCTATATACAAACCTATCAAGTTCATCGTTGAGTTTGGCCAGCTCTTTATTCCTTCTGTTCACTTTTTCAACCCGCCAATTGTACAATAAATACAGTGAAAGTATGCCCAGAAAAATCACTAACACAATAAAAATACCCGTCTGATAAAAAAATGGTTTAACCACTATATCCAAACTATCGCCTGTTTCATTCCAATATCCATCGTTGTTTGATGCCACCACATGAAATGTGTACTTGCCTGGTGATAGGTTTGCATAAATGGCCTCTCTTTTGCCATAGGCCTCAACCCATTCGTTATCAAAGCCTTCTAACTTATACCGAAATCTATTTTTAGAAGAGGCCAGCATGCTTAGAGCCGTAAATTGGAAACTATAGCGTGTATCACCCGGATTCACCGATACTTTTCCGGAAGTCAAATCGCAAAACTTGCCATTAAGTTGTAGTGCTGTTATATAAACTTTTGGTATAATGGTGTTGAAACTGACTTCATTAGAATTAAGTACTGCGACTCCACTCAAGGTGGGGATCCATATTTCATCATTAGAGGCCAAAAGAGAAGCAACGGCACCAGTACATTCTTTGGTGAGCATACCATCATGGTTGTCAAAAATCTTGATAATGGATACCGAATCAATTTTCCCCTCCTTCTGAGCTTCAAAATCCTGTTTTTTTGCCATTAGTAACCCCATATTCGAAGTCATCCACACATTTCCGTTGCGATCAAGAATGATATCAAAAAATGTTTCTGTTTTAGGCTCTTTTTCAAAAATAACCTTTTGAAATACCTCATTTTCGAATCTATATATGCCAATATTTGTACTCAGCCAATAGGTATTATTCTCGTCAACATCAATATTAAAAATAAGAATACCTGAACTGTCATCTTCTATTTTGTAATTTTTGATTTTATTATTCGACGAAATGACGCTCATACCACCACTGTACGTTCCAAGGAGTATGTTGCCTTTGTGATCTTTTTCAATGCAAAATATATAATTTGATTCAAGCCCATTATCCATGGTATATTGATTAACGATTTTATCTTCTTTCAACACATTTATACCTCCGGACTTGGTTGCTACCCATAAAAAACCATCATCATTTAAGTAAAATTTCCTTATTTCGTTTGAACTTAGACCATCTGCTGTAGTAATCAGCGTTTCTGTTTGCCCTTTTACTTTGAGTAGTCCTTTATAACTACCGATCCATAGATTGCCTTCATTATCGAAGATAATGTCTCGAATACCCACATTACTAAGATTGGTCTGTAAAGGCAAATTGCTTATCTGTCCGTTTTCAATAAAATCTATTGAGCCATCATCGCTGCCCACAAAAAATTTACGCTCATGCTCTATCACAACATTAGTGTTGTTCATGCTTAAGCCATTAAGTATTGAATAATTGGTGAAGCTTCCTTCTTTTAGTCGCAAAAGCCCACTTTTCTTGGTGGCGAGCCATAGACTACCTTCATGATCAAAGCACAATGAAGATATTTGTCTTGCAGGCAAGCCGGTTTGATCTGTCAATGCTTCATAGGTACCATCTGATTCATTATATCTAATAATACCCGTTTCAGTGGCAAACCACCAGCTATCATTTGCGCCTATCACTATATCATTAACATTTACACCACGAAATTGCTCCAACTCTGAAATTGTTTCATTTTCGATGCTGTAAATTCTATCTATGGAGCAGACCAAAACACGACCATCTTCGAGCGGATAAAGTAGATTGAAAATATCCTCATTAAAACCTTCATTCCTAGTGTAATACTTTGTTTTGTTGCCTTTGATCTGTATTACCCCTTTGCCCACTGTAGCTACCCAGATTGAACCATCAACAGATTTTTTTATATCTTGTATAGTGACGCCTTTTAATTTTTCCGTATCAAATGAATTGAAGATACTATCTTCTGTATAATAAAGACCTTGATTATTTGTACCTGCCCATATTCGGTTTTCTCCGGGAAGCAAGCAACGCACCGACCTTGGTAGTCCTATTTCTGCTATCTGAGAAAATTCACTATTTTTTAGTTTTATTATGCTACTTCCCTGTGTACCAAACCAAAGTGTGCCTGCCGGATACTCATAGGTCTTATAAAGGGCATTGGAGTAAAAAACATCCTCAGCATAGTCCTTATCATACAGCGTAAATAATTGACCATCAAATCGCATCAATCCATTGAAAGTCGTAATCCAGATAAATCCATCGGTGGCTTGAAAAACTGAGGTAAGGTTGTTAGAAATAAGCCCTTGCTCTGTTTGCCATTGATCAACCATTAAATGAGCAAGTGGCACATTAGGGTCTATACTTTGAGGTGTAGCATAAATTGGATTAGAAAAAAAAATTCCAATAACCGCAAAAGCCAAAACGGCACTTTTGTATATATCAATAATTTGCTTCATGTAATCTTGTGTTCCTCAAATAGTGTGGCTTAAGTTCCACAATCTAAATAAATCATTATTTTTAAAAAAAATTTATATAATAGTTATAAATAAATTGCAGATGTGTCTTTTGGATAAACGGAATGCAAAATTGGCTTTATCCTAGAATCCCTATAAATGCCAAAAAGATCAATTGATACCATTGCAATCGTCGCATTAACGACAATACAATGTGTATTGCTTCATAGAAATATAAATCAATATTAAATCTTTTTCAACTTTGCCACAGATAATCAATGAGTTAAGAATTTTGCTTTATTTGTTTTTTTGAGGAATAATTAAAAATATTCTATAGAATTTATATATTTATTGAATATATTCATGCAATTTGCCTATTTTTGCGGAAATATTCGTAATAGGGATGATTGCTTATTAAGCAATTCTGATTCTACTTTTATTTGATAATAATTACAGAAATCTGATTGTGCAATTTTTAATATGATAAGCAATGCATTTCTGAAACAATCTAACAACAAGTATAATCAAAACTCATCCACACTTATTTTAAAACCATAAATTAAATAATTAATATGTCATTAGTTGGAAAAAAAGCACCTCTTTTCAAAGCTCCTGCGGTAATCAATGGAGATGAGATCGTAGAAGATTTTTCACTTGAGCAATTCCTTGGAGAAAAAGAAGTAATTTTTTATTTCTATCCAAAAGACTTCACATTTGTTTGCCCAACAGAGATTTTGGCTTTTCAGGAAAAACTTGCCGAATTTGAAAGTAGAAATGTAGCTGTAATTGGTTGCTCTACTGATACCGAAGAAACCCACCTTGCCTGGCTGAATACGCCTAAAAATGCTGGTGGTATTATGGGCGTAACCTATCCTATTGTTGCCGATTCTGCTAAAACCATTGCCTCTAATTTTGGTGTGCTTGGTGGAGATTGGGACTATAATGAAGAAGGTCAATTGGTTTTCGAAGGAGCTCCTATTGCCTATCGTGGCACATTCCTAATCGATAAAGAAGGCATAATTCGTCACGAATACATCAATTTCTTTCCATTAGGCAGAAACATTGACGATACTTTGAGAATAGTAGATGCATGGCAATATACAGTAGAGCATGGTGAAGTTTGCCCTGCTAACTGGGAAAAAGGCAAAGAAGCCATGAAAGCCACTCGTGATGGTGTCGCAGAATATTTGTCTGCACACTAATAGTCAAAGAATATTTATTATAAATCATTTTATAAGGCCTGCTTTCTGCGGGTCTTATTTTTTTGGTACTATCACGAAATTAATGGAAAATTGAATTTTGATTTACCTGATATCCTAAAAAACAAAGAAAAGTCAACCAAATGAGTTACTAAAGTATAAATAACCTGTAAGCATTTGGTTGAAACCATGCGGGATGGGCTGAAAAATAACAGTAGAACCTGTTTTTTTGGTTAATAGCCAATATTCAATCAATTAAAATATTTATTACTGACTAGCCAGTAATACTTTGTATTTTTGTACCAGCAATACATATTATAGATCAAAATCATGTCAAATATTGTAGCAATTGTCGGACGACCAAATGTTGGTAAATCGACTTTATTCAACAGATTGGTTGAAAAGCGCCTGGCCATCATGGACAATGAAAGCGGTGTAACACGCGACCGGCATTACGGTTTTGCCGAATGGTGCGGCAAGCACTATACGGTTATCGATACCGGAGGTTATGTTCATGGCTCAGAAGATGTATTTGAGGAGGCGATCAGGAACCAGGTAATTGTGGCCTTAAAGGAGGCAACGGTTATCATTTTTATGGTCGATTGCGACACAGGGCTAATGGATCTCGACAAGGAGTTTGCAAATGTGGTAAGAACCATCAATAAACCCGTATACATTGTTGCTAATAAAGCTGACAATTTTGATCGTAGTCTCATGGCCGGAGAATTCTATGAACTTTCATTGGGTGATGTCATTCCGGTTTCATCTATGACAGGCTCAGGAACTGGCGAACTGCTAGACAAAGTGATTACGCATTTTGAAACTAGTGATCCGGAAAACCCAGAGGAAGGTATTCCGAAAATAGCTATAATGGGTCGTCCGAATGTTGGGAAATCCTCATTTCTCAATTTATTAGTCGGTGATGTTAGAAGCATTGTAACCGATGAGGCGGGCACCACACGCGATTCGATTAATACACATTATAAGCTTTTCGGCAAAGATTTTATTCTTACTGATACAGCTGGGGTTCGCAAAAAATCTAAAGTTAGAGAAAACATAGAGTTTTATTCCGTACTAAGATCTATACAATCATTACAAAACAGTGATGTTTGTATTATAATGGTAGATGCCGAGCGAGGCCTTGAATCGCAAGACATTAACCTGATAAGTCTTGCCCACCGCTATCGAAAGGGTATGATGATAATGATAAACAAATGGGATCTGATAGAAAAGGATACTGGCACAGCGCACCGCTACCAAAAAGAAATAGAAGCACGACTTGGGCCACTGAGCTACATACCTATTGTTTTTACGTCAGTTTTGGAAAAGCAAAGGGTGTTCAAGGCTATTGAAATTGCTATGGAAGTCCATGAAAATCGCTCCAAAAGAGTGAGCACCTCTGAACTTAATAATACACTACTGCCCGAAATCTCAAGATTTCCACCACCATCTACTAGAGGTAGGCATATAAACATAAAGTACATCACACAATTGCCAACCTATACACCAACATTTGCATTTTTTTGCAATCACCCTGATCAAATAAAGCAACCCTATGAACGCTTTTTAGAAAATAAGCTTAGGTCGTACTACGATTTTAAAGGTGTGCCCATCAATATCGTGTTTAAAAGTAAGTAGAAATTTTACTTCAGCATCAGATTTTGGCTGGCAAGAGCCCAGATTTTAAAACAGTGATTTGAGTAAATTAGATTTTGAAAACAGAAGGTAATTTGCCAACATGGAATTGTCATAAAAAGCTGAAACTGTTGTGGCTCAAAAAAGCATTTTTGTGCTTTTCAACCAATTCACGAATAGTATTCTGCATTAAAGCTTTACTGTAATGTCGGCAAAAAACTGAGATTTTTGCCGACATTTTTTATATAAATGGTCTTAAAACCAAGTATATAAGTAGTTGATTTTTTATATGACTTTTGTTATTGATTTTTGAGGATTTGATGCTTACATTAGAACCTTATACTTCAGGTTTCAACCTTTAATTTTTTAATATAATGGCTCCTTTCAAATACTTATTTACCGTATCCATTCTTATCATTTTTTTATTTTTTACCTGCTGTCAGTCCTCAGACGAAACAAAAAGCAGCATCGAAATTCAAATTGACAACTGGCAATTTCGGCAGGCAGGCACAGAAAATTGGATGCCGGCAACCGTACCGGGCACTGTACACACTGATCTACTCAATCAAGGAAAAATTGAAGACCCATTTTACAGGATAAATGAAAAAGACCAACAATGGATAGACAAAAATGATTGGGAATATCAGGGAAAATTTCAGGCTGATGCTGATTTTATCAAAAACAATCAGATAGAAATAGCATTTGACGGCCTTGATACCTACGCAGATGTATATGTAAATGGTGAAAAAGTGCTATCTACTGAAAATATGTTTGTCAGGTACACTGCCGATATTAAACCTTATATTAACGAAGGAGAAAATATCATCAACGTCTATTTTCATTCACCAATTAATCGTGGACTTGAATTGCTTGATGCGCATGGTTACAACCTGCCAGCTACTAATGATCAATCTGAAAATGGTGAACTAGGTGATAAAAAAGTCAGTGTATTTACCCGCAAAGCAGGCTATCATTATGGCTGGGATTGGGGACCGAGGTTTGTAACTTCAGGTATATGGCGTCCGGTGGTGGTGAAAGGCTGGAGGCATGCCAAACTGCGGGATGTGTTTTTTAAACAAATAGAATTGACCAACTCATCGGCCAAACTTAATGCAATTGCCGAAGTTGAAGTATTTGAGGCCACTGAAGGCGAGTTTGAGGTTTATTTGCAAGAAAAGAAATTGACATCGGTAAAGGTGAAATTAAAAGCCGGCCTGAATACTATTAATGCTGATTTTGAGATTGAAAACCCCAAACTATGGTGGAGTCATGGCCTTGGCGAGGCTTATCTTTATGAATTAGAAGGAAAACTGCATACATCTACCGGTAGTAATGAAAGTGTGAAGTCTAATGTGGGTCTTCGAACCCTCAAGCTTGTGCAAGAGCCAGATTCAATTGGCAAGAGTTTTCATTTTGAACTGAATGGCGTGCCAGTATTTGCAAAAGGAGCCAATTATATACCCAATGACAATTTTTTGCCCAGAGTAAGCGCAAGTGAATATGAAAAGGTAATAATGTCGGCTAAAGATGCCAACATGAATATGCTCAGGGTGTGGGGAGGCGGTATTTATGAAAATAAAACCTTCTATGATCTATGCGATAGAAATGGAATTATGGTCTGGCAAGATTTTATGTTGGCTTGCTCCATGTATCCCGGAGATAAGGCTTTTTTGCAAAACGTAAAGTTAGAGGCCATCGACAATGTGAAAAGATTGCGTCAGCATCCTTCTATTGTACTGTGGTGCGGAAATAATGAAATGGATTGGGCTTGGGCCAATCATGATGAAAATCAAGGCTGGGGATGGAAGCAGCAATACAATGCATCTCAAAGAACAGAAATTTGGAAGGCTTACGAAGATATATTCCACAGTATATTGCCAGAGGCAGTTCAAGAATATGATCCCGACAGGTATTATTGGCCATCGTCGCCAATGGCTGAGCTCACCGGTGGCCCCGACCAACATGCCAATGATTTCACCAGAGGCGATATTCACTATTGGGGTGTTTGGCATGGTCTGGAGCCTTTTAGTAATTTTAAAAAGCGGGTTGGAAGATTTATGAGTGAATATGGCTTTCAATCCTTTCCAGAATTTAATACCGTAAAAAAATATACTGTTCCTGAAGATTGGGATATAGAATCTGAAGTAATGGCATCTCACCAGCGTAGTGGCATTGGCAATTTGCGCATCAAGGAGTACATGTCGTGGGATTACCAAACACCTGCTGATTTTGAACATTTCCTTTACGTGGGTCAAGTGCTGCAAGCAGAAGGCATGAAAGCAGCTTTTGAAGCTCATAGACGAGCCATGCCCTATTGTATGGGTACTTTGTATTGGCAGATTAACGACTGCTGGCCGGTAGCTTCATGGTCGAGCACAGACTATCATCGCAACTGGAAAGCCATGCATTATTTCGCAAAAAATGCATTTAAGGAAGTATTGGTTTCAATGGATCTCGAGGCTGATAAAGTAGATGTATTTGTAATTTCTGACCGGCTCGAATCCTTCAATTCGGTGTTGAAAATACAGCTACTTTCCTTTGATGGGCAGGTGTATTTTGAAGAAGAATTGCCAATAAAAGTACCAGCTAATACTTCCTCCAAACACTTCTCAATAAATCTTGCCGAACTTATAGGAGATGCCAATCCGCGAAATGTCGTGTTGGTAGCAAGTGTATCTGAATCAGGATCATTGCTTTCGGAGTCGCATTGGTATGCAAATAAACCCAAAGATCTGGAACTACCTAAAGTTGAAATCAAGAGAAAGGTAAGCGCTGTTGATGGTGTTGTATCTGTAGAACTAAGCACAGATAACCTGGCAAAAAATGTTTTTCTGAGTATACCTGATGAAACCGCTCATTTCTCAGATAATTATTTCGACCTAATGCCCGGGCAGAGCAAAAATATAACTATCAAAACAGATAAATCAGCTAAAGAGATCCAGAATGCATTGCAGGTAATAAGTCTGGTAGATACCTATTGAGTCGGACGCTCCTTAATTTTTTTATTAGATTTATGGTGGATATTGTAATTACTCGAGTTTCGCATCAGAACAATCTTTGGTAAAAATGGAAAATGGAAAATAAAACGCCACTGACTCCTCCCATGTTGAAGAGTATTCAAAGCAATTATTATAGTTTTTAATGTGCGAAACTAGATTTATTATATTCACTTCCTAAAAAATTGATAGTAAACCGTACAATTAAAATGCTTAAAAACCATGACAAAAAAAGAATTCGATCAGAAGCTCGCCAGAATGATGCAAGAGCAAGAAGCCTTTTTAAGTAGAAAAAATGATATAGTAATTGGTGGAAATGGAGTCTTTGACCGGTACCGATATCCTATACTTACAGCGGCACATACACCAATTTTTTGGCGACATGATTTTGATTATGAAAGCAATCCTTACCTCATGGAGCGTTTCGGTATTAATGCCACTTTTAATGCCGGTGCAATAGAAATGAATGGAAAAATAGCTTTAGTTGTGCGGGTCGAAGGTGCCGATCGAAAATCTTTTTTTGCTGTAGCCGAAAGCTATAATGGTGTAGATAATTTCAGATTTCGTGACTACCCAATTACTATGCCTGAAACAGAAGATCCTGATACCAATGTGTATGATATGCGCGTAGTAAAGCATGAAGATGGGTGGATTTATGGATTGTTTTGTACAGAAAGACGTGACCCTAAAGCATCTGAAGGCGATCAAACTTCTGCCATAGCACAATGCGGATTGGCCCGTACCAAAGATCTTGAGAAATGGGAAAGGCTTCCTGACCTTAAGACCTACTCAGGCCAGCAGCGAAATGTGGTATTACACCCTGAATTTGTTCAAGGTAAATATGCCTTGTATACCCGTCCGCAAGATGGATTTATTGATACTGGTTCAGGAGGTGGCATTGGTTGGGGACTTACCGATAGTATGGAAAACGCCGAGGTAAAGCAAGAAGTGATTGTAGATGGCAAACTATACCATACCATCAAGGAAGTTAAGAATGGACAAGGCCCTGCTCCTATTAAGACTGATAAAGGCTGGTTGCATATGGCGCATGGAGTTCGGAATACTGCAGCTGGACTCCGGTATGTATTGTATATGTTTATGACGTCACTTGATAAACCTGAAAAAGTAATACACAGACCGGCAGGCTATTTCATAGCACCTGAAGGGGATGAGCGCGTTGGTGATGTTTCAAATGTTGTATTTGCCAATGGTTGGGTAGTTCGTGACAATGGTGAAGTATTTATTTACTATGCTTCTTCAGATACACGCATGCATGTAGCGACGTCGACCATTGAAAAACTGAAAGATTATGTTACTCAAACACCTGAGGATGGTCTGAGGTCTGCAACTAGTGTACAAACTTTGAATAAGTTGATAGCCAAAAACTTGAAATTGCTAGGTCGTTGATATTTTTAATTACTGCCTAAGCTAATTACCTGCTGTAATAGTTAAATGCAATTTTGCCTTGAAAGAGCATTTTGTTGAGGATTTTATTACTAAAAACTTCAACGAATCGCTCTTTTTTTTTGC
>DAIQNU010000016.1:1587-20165 GCA_036788235.1 Cyclobacteriaceae bacterium | reverse complement strand
AAAAAAAACCAAAGTTCAAATTAAAAAATAATTGCTATCATCATTCATCATTCATCATCAATTATTCATTATTTATTATAAATTGTTCCTGTTAAAATGCTGCTTTGATGTTGAACCGCAGCCCCGTTTCTCCAGCTTTATTCAGTGAGTATTCAAAACGCATGACGAAATCATAAAATGAAACCAAATCCACACCAACGCCTGTGCCATATAGGTATTGGTTGGTAAACAAATTGTTTTGTTCATAATTGATATAATTGGCTACAAATCCTTGGTCATAGAATGCCGTAATGTAAATATCAATTGGGATCTTAGAAAATTGTCGGGCAAAGGCGAATCTACCAAGATCTTTTTCTGAAGAAAAAATTTGTCTTTTAACCGTCGTATTACTCATAGCCACATGCTGGCCTTCGATTACATATATATCATAGCCACGCATAAACGCCTGATTGAAGCCTATTCCGTTTAAATTTCTATAAGGCTGAACGTCAGGAAATGATATTGAACCATACATTCCATTGGCTAAATACCACCTTTTGCCCAAATCAAAGAACTTAGCATAATTGGCCGTTAATATAGTCTGCCTGATATCGTTGAAAATTCCAATACCATTTTGGATAATGGTGGCATCAATCAAGTGTCCTTTCAAAGCATATGCTTGAATGTCTCTGAAATCTCGTCTAAAATTATAACTTAATCCAACAAATTTTTGCTGCTGCCTTCCATCTAATAGGTAGTTGGGGTTGAGCAGGGCAATAGTGTCATTAATTCGGTTTTCGTTAAAGAATAGTGATACAATATGAAAATTATAAAATGTAGGTCTAAAACTCACAGCCAATCCTGCCCTATACCTTTCACGCAATATTTCTTCCGAACTCACAAAATTCAGCCGGTGATTTTCAGTGTTTACGGCTATGGTTTTATTGTCTGAATATTCACCAAATACTTGCAGACCAATACGTTGCCTTCTATCGATAGCAGGACGTGTATAGCTCATTTGAAAAAGCCGGGTAAAACCAAATCGTGCAGTAAGACTTATGGTTTCATTCATCCCCCTAAAATTGAACTGCTTAAGCCGCATTCCATACTCTAATCGGCTGAGATCCCGATTCTGGTTAATCCACCATTCACTAAAATTTCGGTCGCCAAGTTCGAGAATAGGTATTGGAAAAAAATACCATCGTTCTGTGAGTCGTACAATTACATCCATCCGATTTGGCGATAGCTCAACTATACTGATGTCAACATTAAGAAACAGTTGTAGATTAATAAGTTTTTTTCTGTTCCTTTCGATAAGTTCTTCTACTTCAGGTTTGTAGTAGAAGTTGCCTTCTTTGAGATCTAACTCTCGCTCAATAACAATGTCTTTGGTTTTTCGATTGCCTACTATAAATATTTTATCTATTTCGATGAAATGATATTTACTTGTATCGGACAATTGGTTTTGGGTGAAGGTACTATCAGCTTCTTGACCAATTCCAGGCGTTTGCAACCATAGAATTGTGGTCAGAAATAATAAAAAGCACCCAATAACAATGCGCATCTGGTTCATTTATTTTACATAGGAAAATCAAAGCGCTGGCACTCGATTAAACCTTGGTTTTTGGCTGAAATTTTTTCAAGTTCAACAACAGATATATTCCTGCAAGTATGAGTGGAATGGATAACCATTGCCCCATATTCAATGGCAAACTATTTTCGAATTCAACTTGATTTTCTTTCAAATATTCATACAAAAATCTTAGACCAAACAAGATGATTAGAAATATTCCGAAAATCCAACCTTCCTTCATAGTCTGATGTTTTTTATACCACAGTATAAAAAGTATGACGAATAGCAGAAAGCTTGAAATGGATTCATACAATTGTGCAGGGTGTCGGGGAATGCCCTTGGCCTGAATAACAGCAGAATATCTGCCGGCTTTTGCTTCCTTTATTTGATAGTCAAAAGGCAGCTCAGGTAAGTATATGTGGTCGGTAATGTAAGGGTTGCTTCGTAGGGTACTGGCTATTTGGCCTTCCACGGCTGTTTTTGCAATGCCTTCATTTTGGACTTGCGCATTAAAAGCGATTTTAATTTCAATAGGAACATAGCCGCTGGCATCGGCATTTGTGTCACTTGTTTTTTCAACGGCTACATGTTCTATGTAAGGCCTGTATTTAAGCACCTCTGATACATCATGGGCAAACACAACGCCTGAGCCATTTTCAGTAGGTTTGCCAATAATCTCCGAATTGATAAAATTGCCCAGTCTGATTAAGGCTCCGGTAAGTGCTACAACAATGACAACGCGATCTACTACCCACAAAAAACTTTGCCCCACCCGTTTACGCTTTTTCCAGACCAGCTTTTTAAAAGGGTTGAGATTAATATAGTAATTGGAATATAAATATAGGGCGGTAAGGATACCAAAAGCACCACCGTGACTTGCTAAACCTCCTTCCCATATTTTCAAAATATTTAGTGGATTGGTGAGGTATTTTTCCGGTTCGTAAAATAGTACATGCCCCAATCTCGCACCCAAAATGGTAGCAATAATCATGAATATAGTGAGGGTATCAACGTCTACCTCTGGTCTGCCATCTTTTTTATAAATAAAATACATGATCTGTTGACTTATAATAAAGCCAAGTGCAAACATAAGTCCATACCAACGTACCTGTATCCAATCTATGTTGGGAAATATTTCAGGTTCTGGTGACCATATTATAAATGCAAGTAAGTCCATGAGTATAAAAAATTTTATAGTTAAAGTGAATTGTCCATTTCGTTAAGCTCATCATAATAAGCGCCTGAAAGTATTGGGAATCTACACCAGGTTTTGGGATCAACATTAAACTCGTCAACATGGAAGGATGGCGCTATCCTTTCTCTTTTCCATTGATTCCGGCTCCACAAGGTATAGAATTTTCTAATATATGCCTTCAGCTCATTATGAGAATGTTTTTCTTCGTTTTTCAATGCATCAAAAACTTCAGCAGGCGATTTTCTTTCGAGAATGGCCAATCTTTCAATTTCCACTATCAATGCATAGGGCATTAAGTCTTTTTCATCGGTTTGACTTTTTTCGGCAGGCCGTAGCTCAGCTGTTGGGCTTAATTGGTTTACATATGATAAACTTTTATAACCCAAAGTATGCTCTGCCCACTGTAGCCAATGAATAATAAAATGTTTATCAACTGCCGCTATTGGAGCTATACTGCCCGAGGTGTCACCGTCCATTGTGGTATAACCCACGTCACCTTCACTTCGGTTTGAGGTGGTTAACAAGAGTGCATTGTTTATATTGGCAAGCATCCAAATTAATGGAGAGCGCGACCTGGCTTGAATATTTTGTAGCGTAATATCATCCTTTTCCCAGGTAAGCTGCCTGCCAATAGCTTGTTCTATTGTTCGAGTGTTTTGCTTAAGTTGATCCTCAAGATTCCAATGATAAAATGTGGCTCCAATTTCTTCGGCAAGTTCGCGAGCCGCTTCCAATGTTTTTTCTGATGAATTATCAGTTGCCTGATAAGCACAGGTCAACAGTTCGTTTGTTAGTTTCTTTTGCAATAGGTCTTTTGGCAATAAAGACAATGATTCATAGAGATGGTCATAGCCTATTTTTTGAAGGAAAATATCTAAGCCTAGTTCCGAAATAGACCTACGAATCATTTCTGCTACCAATACTGCACATGTAGAAGAATCAGCTCCTCCACTTAATGATAAAACAAATCCACGGCTTCGGCTTTTCCTCAGGTAGTCAAACAATGCCAGACTAACTGCCTGCACAAATGCATCGTTTTTTATTTCTGATATTGGAGGTATAACAATAGGCGGGTTATGGTCATCTATATCGATATCGGCAATAAGCATATTGACGGTCTTGTAAGAAAGCCTTTTATTCTCGGCAATCATTTGCCCATGTCCTGCAAGAAATATTTCTCCGTCGTATATCATACGTCCCGATTCATTGCCTAATAAATTTGCATATAAATAATAGCAGGCAAATTCTTCAGAGCTCTTTCTCACCAACTCTTCTCTAAAACGGGTTTTGCCAAATGCAAAGTGACTAGCAGATGGGTTGAGTATAAGCTGCACATTTTTACCTACCATTCTTTCTGCGGGTCTTCCAGTTCTCCAGGCATCTTCACAAATTTCAAAACCTGTATTTATGCCATTTATTGTATAAATTATATCACCTAAAGAGATGATTTCCCCAAAAAAGTCAAATTCAATTTGTTTGCCAGCAGGCCATGGACTAAACCATCTGGGCTCGTAATGCACACCATCATTTGCCAAAAGTTGCTTAGCAGTTATACCAAGTATTTTGCCATGCTCTACAACACAAACGCAATTATATGTTTTTTTATCCAGGCGTATCGGTAGCCCAAGGGTCACAGCAATATTATCTGAAAGGGGAACAAGTTCTCTGAGTAATTCCATGGCTTTGGTCGGCAGCCATTCGCTAAGAAACAGATCTTCGCAACCATAGCCAGTAATACAAAGCTCAGGTAGGCAAAGTATATTTACTTTACATGCTTTTGCTTCTGCTATGGCTTGTCTGATATTGGCAAGGTTATTTGCCCAGTCAAGTGGTGTTTGGTTAAGCGCTGCTCCTGCTACTTTGATCTTCTTCATCGAGCCGCAATATAGCTAAAGGGGGTTGATTTTATTCAATGTCCAGTAATTCACAAGACTTTTGTGCGGCACTTTGTTCAGCTTTTTTCTTGCTGTAGCCTGTGCCACGCGATACCGATTTATTTTCAATGATAAGTTCTGCAATGAATTCCTTATTGTGACTCCCTTCACGTATTTCTGTAATTCTAAATTCAACCTCTTTATTTCTTCGATGAGCCCATTCAATTATTTTGCTTTTATAATTTGGGTTGATTTTTACTATTTCATCGAGATCGAAATGCGGTTGAAGTAATTTTTTTATGATAAATTGTCTACAAGCTTTGAAGCCCATATCAATATAAACAGCACCTATAAGTGCTTCAAGGGTATCTCCATAAATCGATTTATATGCCTGGCTATGCTTTTTGTTGCTGGAAAATTCAACTATTTTTTCAATCCCTATTTTTCTTCCAACGAGGTTTAAAGTATCGCGATTAACGATTCTACTTCTGATTTCTGTCAGAAAACCTTCTTCTTTAAGTGGGAATTTTTTGAAAAGATATTCTGCAACGATGGTGCCGAGAACGGCGTCGCCAAGGTATTCTAATCTTTCATTCGATTCTCTAACACCTTTATCGTTTTGAGGCGCAATAGATCGATGCTGAATTGCCTGACGGTAGATATGTAAATTGCGGGGCCTGCGCCCCACAATATTTTTTATAGATGTTTTTAGGCCACTATTCTTTTCAGAAAGTACATAATTATTGAAGAATAACTTTCTGAAAAATTGACGCAACATTATTCCACTTTACCAAAAACTACTGAAAAGTTGTGACCACCAAAACCGAAAGTATTGCTTAAAACAGCTCTAATTTCCCTTTTTTGAGCTTTGTTGAAGGTGAAGTTAAGATTATTATCTATGGCTTCATCATCGGTAAAGTGGTTAATGGTAGGCGGAACTATGCCATGGTTCATGGCCATAATGGCAGCAATAGATTCAACTGCACCTGCTGCGCCTAACAAATGTCCGGTCATAGATTTGGTAGAACTGATGTTTAATTTATAAGCATGTTCACCGAAGACATTCAATATGGCTTTTGTTTCGCTAATGTCACCCAAAGGAGTCGATGTACCATGAACATTTATGTAATCAATATCCTCAGGTTTAAGATTGGCATCGTCAAGCGCGTTAAGCATAACTTTACGAGCGCCCATACCTTCAGGGTGGGGTGCGGTAATGTGATGTGCATCTGCGGTAACGCCACCTCCAAGTAATTCTGCATAGATTCTGGCACCTCTTGCTTTGGCATGTTCGTATTCTTCCAATACTAAGCATCCACCGCCTTCACCTAAAACAAATCCATCTCTGTCCTTATCAAAAGGTCTTGAGGCTGTTTTAGGGTCATCATTTCTTTCTGATAATGCTTTCATGGCATTAAAGCCACCAATGCCACTTTCTGTTACGGCAGCTTCCGAACCACCTGCTACAATGATGTCGGCTTTGCCTAATCGAATGTAATGCATCCCTTCAACCAAGGCATTAGTGGCTGATGCA
The DNA here is from genome assembly GCA_036788235.1 of Cyclobacteriaceae bacterium. Lineage (GTDB taxonomy): Bacteria > Bacteroidota > Bacteroidia > Cytophagales > Cyclobacteriaceae > JAFIEV01. The sequence goes on along the minus strand of DAIQNU010000016.1, from coordinate 14,010 downwards.
CATGCCGATACAGTTGCGAAGTTCGGACCACGAAGGCCGTATTTAATGGAAATATATCCTGCGCTGATATCAGCGATCATTTTAGGAATAAAAAATGGATTGAATCGAGGCGTACCGTCGCCAGTAGCAAAGTACGAAACTTCATCCTGGAAGGTTTTTAGGCCTCCGATGCCTGATCCCCATATAACACCAGCTCTGTCGCCATCAATTTTCTCAACATCAAGGCCGGAATCTCGCATGGCCTCATCAGCAGTAATAACTGCATAATGCGTGCAAGGATCCATTTTACGAGCCTCTTTACGATCAAAATGATCAGCTATATCGAAGTTTTTAATTTCGCAGGCAAATCTGGTTTTAAATTTTTCAGAATCAAATCTAGTAATAGGGGCTGCGCCACTCACACCATTAGATAATCCCTGCCAAAAATCTTGCAGGTTACTTCCAATTGGAGTGAGTGCACCCAGCCCCGTAACTACAACTCTTTTTAAAGTCATAAAAAGTGATTGGAGAATTTTATTTATTTACGTTTTCCTCTAAATAGGAAATTGCCTGACCAACGGTTGAGATATTCTCAGCCTGATCATCAGGGATAGAAATATTAAATTCCTTCTCGAACTCCATTATAAGCTCTACTGTATCAAGGGAATCTGCTCCAAGGTCATTCGTGAAGCTTGCTTCTGGGGTTACTTCAGATTCCTCCACCCCGAGCTTATCAATAATGATGCTCTTAACTTTTTGTGCTATTTCAGACATGTTATTTGAGTATTTTGTTAAAACACAGTGCAAAGAAATACATTTAGTGCAATATTGTCAAACTATTTTTTTAATCTTATTTATTTTCGAAAATTGCTAATTGTAATGTATTTGGCGCGAAAATACGATTAATTTCTTACAAAATTGACATGGCTAAAAAAAAGCTTGAAGCATTTGCAGATTATAATTTTATCCTTTTTGGTATTTCAAGCACCTTTAAAGAGTATAAAGTGGCTTGGAACATCAATCAGGCTATGAATATACAATTGATTAAAATGCCAGATATTGAATTGCCTTTTGTTGATGGAAACGTTCTGGTGATTTCAAATTACAAGTACAATACTCAACATAGCACCACTAGACTTATAAAAAATAAAACTGACATGGCTAAAAAAACAGGATCAATTTACTTGATCCCCGAGCTGCAGAACTTTGATTACCTTATATTGCTCGAAGGCTTTGATAACGAACCTGATTTTTCTTTACCAAAATATAAGCAGTCTCTCCAACGATTGAATGGAATTAGTTTTGTGCAGAACTTCGAGGTGGAAAAGCTAAAATCCAGAGATAATCTGATTTTTTAGCAAAAAATACTAATTACCCCAATCAATTAATTAGTGTTTGATGCATTAATATGCTCAGTAATCAAATGGGTAAGGGTTTTGATTAAAGTACGTTCTTCTTTTAGAAATGGCCCTTCATCAAATAATGGATATTCTTTAGTGTAATAGATGGTTAAAGAGCCTTCTTTGTTTTCTTTGGTAGTAAATGGCTGTGTCAGTGCCCATTCATTGGGTTCAAAATCGCTATGTGAGCTTACTTTAATATCTCCAAATTCTATAACTGCTACAGTATCTTCCGGGTATTGCCAAGCTGGCGGAAGTATCTTGCAAATATCTGTAAGTTTATCCTGGAGGTTTTTGTTTGATTGAAGAATATGTATGGTGTCGTTAATGCCTTGAAGTTCTTTAAGCCTTTCACCCATCTGCCAATTTAAGAGTTCCATTTTCTCATCCTTGACTTTAAGTTCTTCAACTTTTCGACTCATTTCTTCCTGGGTAGCATGCATTTCCTGCATATTTTTTCGCAGCGCTTCTTCCTGAAAATGCATTTTTTCCATTTTAAGTTTCATTTCTGCCTGCAATTTTTCATCTCTTCTTTTTTCCTCCTCCGCACTACGCTTCATTTCTTCTTGAGTAGCAGCCAGTTCTTCCATGTTCTGGCGCATTTCTTCTTCCTGAGCTCTTAATTCCTCGGTCTGCCCTTGAGACTCAGCGAGTAATTTTTTTGTCTGCTCATTTATATGAATGTTGTTCAATGCTAAAGCGATATTCTCACCTAGTTTCATCATGAATTCTATTTCATGCTGCTCAAAGGGAGTGAAAGAAGCAATTTCAAACAGTCCATGCACCTTGTCTTCTATAATCATGGGAGTAACCAACAGGTTGCGAGGAGGAGCATCTCCAAGCCCTGAAGTAATCATTAAAAAATTCTGGGGTATTTCTTTCAAAAAAATATGATCCTTTTCAAGGTAAGATTGACCAACAATTCCTTCGCCGACTTCAATTCGTTTTTTTAGATATTTTTTTCTTTCAAACGCATAGCATGATATCAATTCTATAAAAGGCTTTTCAGGGTTATCGTAGTTTACAGTATAGAGCCCACCTTGATTTGCCTTAAGGTATCTAACTACAAACGAAATGATTTTGTCGGTGAGTACTTTTAAATCATCTACCGAGCGAAGCAAAGACGCAACTTCTGCAATACCCTCTGTAGCCCATGCGCGTTTTCTTTCTTCTTTTTGGGCTTCTTCAAGCTTGCTCATTGAACTTTTAGCTTCTTCTTCCCGTTCTCTGGCTAAAGCATTTTCGCTTTCAAGTCTGGCTAATAGCGCTTTGTTTTGATCATCATTATAGTGTTGCAATTGCTGTTGGAAGTAGGAGACAAAAAACAGTATTCCAATACCGCCAAGAATTACACTTGCCCATATGAATGAATGGTTAAACATAGAACCATCGACATCTGAATCGATCATCTGATTTATGAGAGGGAAGCCAAATACAGTAAAAAAAGTGATGGCTGAGGCAGCAACCATTGAAATCCACTCCTCAATATCGAGCAATGTCCATGGCAGAATCAGTGTACAAACCTGGAAAATAAAAACAGATTCTATATGCGGATCTTCTGCACCCAACATAGATGAATGTATTAGAGCAATCACCGTAGAGGGTGCAATTGACATTACGAATCTTCCATATTGATTTAGGTAATTGTAGTTCAACAAAAGAACAGAGCCATAAATCAAATAACCCGGTATTAAAAATGGACCTAAGCCGGAGACAACAAAATATGCTATAATGCTATAAATTAGCATCATGCCTAGTAACACTATGGCTAGGATATTGGACAGTTTGATTTTTTGAACCAGTGAAGCCTCAAAATCATCTTTAATGCCAAAATTCATTACTTTGCTAAATCCTCTCATAGTTTTCTACCAATATAAAGTTGCAATTAAAGTATTGATATACTAAGCTTCAATAACAGTATGACAATAATATTAACTATGTAATATTAAATAGGATATTTATGCGTTTTTCGAATTTATCAATGATTCCGGTTTTCAATAAAGCAGCCTCATATTTGAATCAGTAATGAATTAAGAAAGTCTACTTTTAAAGTCGGCATAGCCAAAACTACGTACCAAATTAAAAGTGTTGTCTTCTTTCCAGATTCCAATATTTGGATGTTGTACCCCATTAAATGTGGTAGTTTTTACCATGGTATAATGAATCATGTCATCAATGATAAGCTTATCGCCTACAGATAGTTCTTTTTCAAAAGTGAAATCACCATAAAAATCGCCAGAAAGGCATGTGGGCCCTCCCAATCGATAGGTAGGCAAGTTCTTATTATATTCAACTTCTCCCCAAATAAATGGCTTATAGGGCATTTCAAGGCAATCTGGCATATGTGCTGAGAAAGACACGTCCAACATGGCAGTTTTGAAACCATTGGCTTCAATGATGTCTTGAACGGTAGTTACCAGGTAACCCGTTTGCCAACCAACAGCCTCTCCGGGTTCCAATATGACTTCAACCTGGTATTTGTTTCTAAATTTTTTTATAGTCTCTACCAGTAAATCAACATCATAATCTGCCCTGGTAATATGATGACCACCACCCATATTCATCCATTTAATCTGAGGCAAAAAATCTGCAAAGTCCTTCTCTACCTTATTGAGTGTGTTTACCAATGCATCCGCATTTTGTTCGCACAAGGCATGAAAATGGAGTCCTGTGATGCCTTCAGGCAACACATCGCCAAATTGCTCGCGAGTAACGCCCAGTCTGCTACCTGGCATGCAAGGGTTATATAAGGCGGTTGACACTTCAGAATATTGAGGATTAATTCTAATTGCCATTTCAAGACTGTGTTTCTTTGCGTTGTCTTTAAATTTTTGGTGTTGAGCCAGGGAGTTAAAAGTTACATGCGAACTGATGCTAGCGATTTCATCAAATTCATGTTCGAAGTACACCGGACAACAGAGGTGTGCTTTTGTCCCCATTTCTTCATAACAAAGCATGGCCTCATGCAAAGAACTGGCTGTGGCACCAGCCAGATATTGTTTCACTAATGGGAATGTACTCCACATCGAGAATCCTTTGAGCGCACAAAGAATTTTGGCTCCAGATCGCTCACTTACTTCTTGAAGCAGCCTTAAATTATTGCGCAGAAGTTTCTCTTCAATAACAAAACAAGGAGAGGGGATCTGATGCACATCGATCCCCGGTTTCCTGATGCTTTTATTCATAATCGTTAAATGCGAGTTGAGCGTCTATTTTTTCGTGCCAAGGCAAGCCATAATGCCCTAATTCTGAAAGGAATGGATCTGGGTTGAGCTCTTCAACGTTCCACACGCCAGGCTTCATCCATTCACCGGTTAGCATCATTTTGGCTCCTAGCATTGCGGGCACACCTGTGGTATAGGCTATGCCTTGTCCTTGCACGTCGTTCCAGGCGTCTTGATGCTTGCAATTGTTCCAAATAAAATAGGTTCGTTGCTTTCCATCCTTAATACCCTTGATCTGGCAACCGATAGAGGTTTCGCCAGTGTAGTTCTCACCCAAAGAAGATGGTTCCGGTAATAGCGCTTTTAGAAACTCCAGCGGCACTATATCCATGCCTTGAAATTTTATTGGTTTAATGCTCGTGATGCCAATGTTTTGAAGGACTTCAAGGTGAGTTATGTAACTTTGACCGAATGTCATCCAGAATCTCGCTCTTTTAATGTTTGGAATGTTTTTAACCAGCGATTCTAACTCTTCATGATATAATAAATAAGATTCTTTAGGGCCAATTCCAGGATAATCGATAGGCTGATGCACTGACAATGGATCTATTTCTACCCATTGACCCTTATGAAAATATTTACCCTTTTGCGTAATTTCCCGAATGTTTATTTCGGGATTGAAATTGGTTGCAAAGGCTTTACCATGGTCTCCGGCATTGCAATCTACAATATCAAGGTAATGGATTTCATCAAAATGATGCTTGAGCGCATGCGCAGTAAAAATGCCCGTAACACCCGGGTCAAAACCACAACCCAAAAGTGCCATAATACCAGCTTTTTCAAATCTATCTTTATAAGCCCATTGCCAGCTATACTCAAACTTTGCAACATCTTTGGGTTCATAATTGGCAGTATCGAGATAATGCACACCCGTTTGCAGACAAGCATCCATTATTGGAAGATCCTGATAGGGGAGAGCTACGTTGATAACCATTTTTGGCTCAAAATCGCGAATGAGTGCTGCGACTTCATCTGCATTATCCGCATTTATAGCAGCCGTTTGTATATTTTTAGCACCAGTTTCGACAGCGATTTTATCACATTTAGATTTGGTGCGGCTGGCTAATAGTATTTGCGAAAATACTTCCGGTTCACGTGCACATTTTTTTACAACAACGTTACCTACGCCACCAGCACCAATAATAAGGACTTTACTCATAACTATATTTCATGGATGGTTTGAGAGCGCAATTTAAAACAAATCATTTGTTTGCATTGCTATGTTTTAATAAAAACTGTAGTCATGACGGCATAAAAAAAGGCTATTGAATCCAATAGCCTTTTTTCCAATTTTCTTATTTTTATACTTCTGTCAATGTAACTTTTTGCTTGTGATCATTTTGTTGCATGACACTTTTTTCATTTTTATCCGGCAAATCGTCGATACCCTTAAATTTTAAATTAATATTTCTGCTGGAAGCAGTCTTTTTAAAATTATCAAATATCTCAATTACATCATAATCGATACTCTTGGAATGACTTGCATCAATAGTGACATTGCTGTTTTGTGGTAGATGATCCAGGGTTAGCATAATACTTCCCTTGTTCAGGAAAGATACATGCTCACTCAAACGTAGCAGAATTTTCTTTTCACCATTTTCAGTTACACCTTCTGAATGATAAAAATATGGAACTCTGTAGTTCATTTTCAAGATATGGTAAATGCCTACCAACATACCTACGATGATACCAATTAGTAGATCCGTTAACAATATTGCTACAACCGTGGTGATAAATGGAATAAACTGATTTATACCAAGTTTGTACTGCGCTTTGTATAACGTAGGCATTGATAGCTTGTAACCAACCATTAGGAGTATGGCTGCAAGCGAAGCCAATGGTATTAAGTTAATGATTTTTGGCAAAAACAAAACTGCGGCAATAAGAAATACACCATGGTAAACCGCTGCCATTTTTGATTTTCCTCCAGCGGCTATATTGGCTGAACTACGTACAATTACTGCCGTCATAGGTATGCCACCTATAAGGCCACAAAGTATGTTGCCTACACCCTGTGCTTTTAATTCCCTATTTTGTGGTGTGCGCCTTTTCAGAGGATCCAGCTTATCAACAGCTTCTGTGCTTAGTAGTGTCTCCAGACTCGCTATAATGGCAATAGTAAATGCCACTATATATAGTTTTGGATTTGCGATATCTTCAAAACTTGGGAATGTCAAACTTGAAACAAGAGACTGTGTTGACTCAAATACAGGTAAGGAAACTCTTTGAATACTTCCAACATAAAAATTTGGAGCTAACAATCCAAAAAGCTCGTTCAGCCCAAGACCAAATAATACGGCAAGCAATGCACCGGGAATAAGTTGAAGAGCTTTAACGGATTTTACCAATTTCCCTTCCCAAAAGATCATGAGAAGCAATGAAAATACACCAATGATTAAGGCTCCTGGATTTATGTGAGATATAGAAAAAGCAATATTTGTAGAAAGGTTATTAAAATCGAAAAACGAAAAGTCCATGGTGCTCGTGGCCGAAACATCAACACCCAGCCAATGAGGAAATTGATTGATAATTAGTATTAATCCAATAGCAGCCAACATACCTTTTATAACCGAACTAGGAAAAAACAACCCAATGATACCGGCCTTAAAAAAGCCACCAACCAATTGTATCATTCCTGCAATAATGACGGCAAGTAAAAAACTATTGTAGCTACTAAGATCGGATATGGCACCTAATACTATTACAGTCAAACCAGCGGCAGGTCCACTGACGCTTAGATTCGACCCACTTAAAAAACCGACCACAATTCCCCCTATGACCCCTGTAATAATTCCAGCAAACATAGGTGCGCCTGATGCCAACGCAATCCCCAAACATAGCGGTAATGCCACTAAAAAAACTACCAGGCCAGCAGGTAAGTCATTTTTGGCAAATTTTAAATAACTACTTAAATTCTCCTTCATTGAAATTCTATTAATATGTAAAAAAATCCGACCAACCCTATAATGAAATTGAGCAAGCCCCAATTATTTCCCTTTAATGGTATAAAGATAGATAAAATTAAAGAATTAATAATATTCTAATTAAATTCTAATTTATATCTAATGCGTGTAAAAGTAAATTTTATTGTACAAAATTTTTTTAACCTATAATTCTAATGTCAGTTTAATACCAATGGGTCTAACGGCACATAATCATCAATAGTTCTCATTTTATAGTATATAATTCATGGACTAAATGTGTGACATTTTTTCTTTTGAGTATTAATAAATATGAGAATGACTAGAAAGCCCATGTAATGGTGTGAATATTATTGTAAAATAAGGGTAATGTTACGAAATTCACTTTGTAGTAGATGAATCTCTTACGTAAGGATATTTGCTTTGCTAATTTTTACGCCAAATGGTTAGGGCAGCTTATTAATAGTACTGTAAAAAAATAAAATTAATTATATAGATATAACTACATAATTAATTTCTTTCACCATCTGGATTCCGGGCAATGCTCACAGTGACTGTCGTTCCTTTATCTCGTTCAGACACCACATCTATAAAGCCATGATGAAGATCAACTATTTTTTTAGTGAGGGGAAGTCCTATCCCAAATCCTTTGATGGAGCGTACATTAGTGGCTCGAAAAAAGGGTTCAAAAATACTTTTTAATTCTTTTTCCGGAATTCCCACACCCTTATCTGAAACTGATATCTTAATGTTTTCTAAAGCTGGCATTACTTTTACTACAACCGGTTGCGTACTTTCTGAAAATTTGCAAGAATTATCAATAAGGTTGGCAAGAGCTATTTGAAGCATACTTTCAAATCCATAGCATTTAAGGGGATCATCAAGATTAAGTTGCTCGTCAGTTTTAATTTCAAAAAGCACATTTCGTTCCGGCCATATTTTTAGAGACTCTTTTTTAAGATTAATTATCAGTTCATCAATTCGGAAATGCTGAGGTATTAATCCTTGTCCTTCAAAACTTGCTTGAGCCAATTTGAATAAGTTTTCTGTAAGCAGTTCTAACCTATTGGCTTCTTTAGAAATCCTTTTTATCGATTCAGCGTATTCAGCAGAATTTCTATCCTTACTCAATGATATTTCAGCTTCGCCCAAAATAGCCGTCAACGGATTTTTTAGTTCGTGTGACGCATGACTTAAAAAATTATTTTGAATTTCAAAAGCGGTTTCTAATCTGTCAAGCATTTTATTAAATGTATCGACCAAATCTTTGAGTTCATCTTTGCTTTTAACAGAATCAAGCCGCAGGTGAAGGTTTGAGGCTTCGAAATTCTTTACTTTTCTTGTAATGCTACTGATAGGTTTGAGCACCTCATGCGCATATATTCGTCCTAAAAAATAAATCAAAACCAAACTTAGCATCCCACCAACAATAAGGATTTTCTTTAAGGTAATTAATTTTGTTGTTCCATAGAGATCTTCAGCAGTAATATAAATTATAAAATCACCATCATTGTCATGGTAAAACATCGCGTAATGAAAGAGACTGCGTTCTTTAAACTGAGTGTATCCACGTAAAAAAACTTCACTTGATTTACTTTTTGGAAGTTTAACCTCAACAGAATCAGACCAAACTTCTTGATTTTCTTTATCTGCATAGTAGATATAATGCTCTTCCGTCGGTAAGCTTCGCAAGTATTTGGTTCTAATTTCAGTATAAATTTGAGAATTCAGCTCATCTTGCTGCAAGTGTGCCTGCGCGGTCAGTAAAGCTCGTTCGGATAAAAGGCCATAAAACTCATCGATTTTGTATTTGGCTGTAAAAACATATATAAAAATGCTGAGAATAATTAACACTAAAGCTGAAAGTAGTGTATAAACCAAAGAAATTTTGGTTCTTATTTTCATTCGAAAAGCAAACTTATCACCAGAGAAAAACGACATTTAAGCTTCCTCTTGCTTTAGCACGTATCCCATTCCTACCATAGTGTGGATCAGGCGCTCTGAAAACCCTTTATCAACTTTATTCCGAAGGTAATTGACATAGACATCAATAATATTGGTGCCTAAATCAAAATTGACCTCCCAAACGTTTTCGAAAATCTCAAGTCGGGATAATACCCGCTCAGGATTTCTCATGAAGTAATGGAGTAAGCTGAATTCCCGGGCAGTAAGTTTTAATGTAGTGCCGTTTCTCTGAACTATTTTGGTATCCAGGTTCATTGTAAGGTCAGAAAAACGTAGCGTACTGTCAGGCAATAAGTTCTTAGCTCTTCTGGATACAGCTTGAACGCGAGCTAGTAATTCCTTGAACTTAAACGGTTTTGGTATGTAGTCATCAGCACCTGCATTGAGTCCAGCTACCAAATTATCTGTATTATTAAGCGCCGTAAGCATGATAATAGGCGTACGTTGATTTTGTTCTAATCTTAATTTCTTACAGACGTCCATGCCATCCATTCCCGGAAGTATCAAATCCAAAATAATCAAGTCGTATTTATTATTAATGGCCATATTTAAACCTGTCATGCCATCATGCGCCAGGTTAACACCCATTCCTTCTTCTTCAAGTCCTTTCTGAATAAATGAAGCTACATTTACTTCATCTTCAATTAATAGAATTTTCATATTTCCGTTTTTCATCTGTGTATCTTTTAGAAGCCATTAAAAAGATAAAATGTTATCTAACACCTTTATACTGATTATCTGTTGACATTGCTTATTTAAGCATTTTAATCAAAAACAATTTCTATTAAAATACAGATTGAAATATTAATGATATTCTAATACGTTTAATGAAATATGTTTAATATACCAATCCTTAGTAACCAAAATACTCAATATAAGACCAAAAAACGTTAAAAATGTTTTTACTTCCATTTGAAATATTTGCATTCAAACAACCTCAAATACGGTTAATAATTTATTTAACCTTATTGTAAAAACACAAAGTGTAATCTGAATTTAGTCCTAAATTTGAGATCCATCTACTGGTCTTAGAATTATATCCATAATGTTAGATACTGTATCGGCGTATTGCTTGTCGTTTTTCAACACTTCCCAATCAGGATCATTAATGAACGTTTCCCAATTTTCATCCCTTTCTTTCATATTTTCAAATACGAGCATATAGGTGAGGTTGGGCATATAACCACCTGCTATGGCTTCACCAAAAAAAACGGGAGTCAGACCTGTTTTTCTAAAAATCTCTATTTCACCGCCTTCATTAAACATTTCAATCTTCTTTTGAGCCTTTTGATAAGTATGACTTTCATAAATTCTCAATTCGAAAATGCGGGGTTTATTTAGTAAATTAACGGGTGCTTCCACTATGGGCATCTCTTTGAATCCTCGAAATATACTGCTCGATTTACGTATATATGCTGGTGACGAAAGATCGGCTTGTAAATAATCTTTGCCTTTTTCCAAATATTCTTGGTTTTTCATTAACTTACCTTGCCAATTAAGTACACTCTCCAGATTTTTATGTTGGAGCAGTACATACATCGAAGGCGCTGAAGAGCCATACGCCACTGAAAAAACACCGACATTCATTATTCCGATTTTATTGAGTGCAGGAATTGCTGCGTTTTTATAATACTGTTGCACCCGGTTTTTATTTTTTCCAGTGGGTAATTCGTAGTGAATAAGTTCAAAAAATTGCCTGGGGTCAATTTGTGAGTTCTGAGCCATGACATCAATACTGCTAAGAGGTAGTGCGCTTAAGGCAGCTGCACCAGTTATAAAATTCCGTCTGTTCATCATTATATACATTTAGAAATGGATTTTTCCTTGTCGAAAAATTTGAATTCAATAATATATAATTCATACGGGTAAAAAACAAAGTGTGTTTGAGAATAAAAAAAGGAACCCATGATGGGTTCCTTATAAATATTGAATATTTTAAAGTACTTTTTTAAATGTATTTTGAATTGATATACTCCATTTTTTCTTCCACAAGTTCCTCGATTCGAGGCTCAGAAAGACCAGTTTTTGATTTTAAAATTTCTTTTAAATCATTTACCGACTTTTGCATAGCATGTAAATCATTTTCATTCAATTGTGGGAATTCATGCTTGATTTCATCGACAAGACTATTCATTTTGCTAGATGGGATGTTCTTATTCATGATGCTTCTTGTTTAGAGTTTAAACTAATTGCTTACCTAAATATACGAAATAGAAATATAAAGTTTTAATAATGAGAGATATAGCTAATTTTTTGCTAATTGAGTCATTCTCAAATCAGGGTATTTTTTGGAGTACTTGATTTTTAGATTTTGCAATACATCACAACTTAAGTTTTTAAATAAAGGAATAATGACTAGGATTTGGCCTTGATTTGTCGGTAATGGTTATAATTGAAACTGAAAAATAATTTTAAAAAAATTTATTTTTTTTCATACATACCCATCAAATCAGGTGTTTGAGTAAGATTGATATTGTTGAATAGAAGTAAAGCTGGGATATTTTACTGTACCAACCACATATTTTCAATTTTATGTAAGCCCGTATTTAAAGAGCAAATTTTAAAATATCGACCAACTATGTTTTTGCTACCAACCAGACTTGTAATCAGCCTGGTGGAAATTTGCTTATTCCCTTTAAATGGGGATTACAAATCCCCTTTATATGGGCTCGGGATTGCAAATTCCCAACAAGTATTTTTCTACTTCAATCACATCCTCAAGAATTGACTATTTTTATGAATCCTCCCTTATCTAAGCATCATTTTTCCTACAGCTTGAATATCATTTAGCTGCAATTTGTAAATGTAAACTCCAGCAGTTCTGGTGCCATTTGAGCTGTCTCTTTGCCATTCAATCTCATTTAAACCAGCATAGCAATCTTGCCTTAAGGTCTCCACAATCCTGCCATTCATATCCACTATGGTGATGGTAGC
>DAIQNU010000016.1:0-1577 GCA_036788235.1 Cyclobacteriaceae bacterium | reverse complement strand
GGCTTCAAATGAAAATGTTGACTGATTTTCAACGGGGTTAGGATAGTTCTGGAAGAGGGCAAACTTAAATGAGTTCTCCAGGCTTTCTGAATGTGGGAATGACGCGCTGATATCAAGCCTATTCAATTGACTGTCAAATGCCATTGCCTCTGTAAGTCTTGAATTTAAATGTAAAGAATTGAAGTCAGGGGTTGAAGATTTGCTACTCAATTTCAAATTGAACAGTATGTCATCTTCATGCAAGCTGGCACCTTCGAGTTGGCTGTTGTCATACATCAGCGTCAATTGTCCTTGGGCGCTTTGGTCATCATTGGTAAATACTTTCAAGGATTTTGATTCAATACCTTGATAATTAAATGATCGTGCATCCCATTGGAGCGTAAATTGGAAGCCACTTATCTGGTTAAAATCTGATGATCGCACGGGAATTATTATTTCATCTTCGTTTTGTTGCGGTGCATCAAAAACCAAATTCAAATAGCCATTTGCGGTGTTTCTACCATTAGCCGGATTCCATGTGTCGTTTACATCGCCCAACTTGATGGCTGTGAAATCGGCGTTGACACCGCTTCCTGCAATACCGGAAATGGCCGGTGTGAAATCAAATGGATTTGATGGATTGGCAAATACATGATCATTTGGTAAAAATCGCCATAAGTTACTACCCGTAAAACCATCAATCTTTCCAAGGATGAGGCTGCGAATAAGAATGATATCTATGGCACTTATCTGATTATCAAAATTAACATCAGCAGCTATCAATTTGTAAGGAGTAGCCGGATCCGCAGGATTAAATGGTGTTAAATTAAGCATGTGCCGGCCAATAATGATGATGTCTAAAGTGCTTACCCCATTGTTGTTTCTACCTTCCACTGTTTTGGCAGGAGTAATGGTATATGCTTCATTTTCTGGATAATCAAAACTGAATGTACCGTCAAGATTGTTGAAAATGCTAAGATTTTCAGATCCGCTAATAGTGAGTTCTACATCTCTTATAGGTTCCCCATTTGGATTACGAATTGCACCTGTTACCGATGAAAATACCGGAACAGCCGGTGTGGTTGCAGAAACTGTTGCTGAATATACAGATTCTTCGCTACCCAACACTGATTTCAATCTATAGTAATAAGTGGTTTCTGCATTAAGTGATATATCATCAAAACTTGTTTCACTGGCCGTTAATGTTGCTATGACCGTAAACCCGGTAAGTTCATCCAAAGATCTTTCGATAATAATTTCATCAAATTCAGCCGGGTTTGTCCAGGCGATATCGATTTGGCTAAAAGAAATGGCTGTAGCCGAAATTGCTGTAGGTGCATCTGGAACTATGGCTGGAGCGGCTGGTGTGGTTGCAGAAACGGTTGCGGTATAAGCTGATTCTTCGCTACCCAACACTGATTTCAATCTGTAATAATATGTCGTTTCTGCATTAAGTGCTGCATCTTCAAAACTTGTTTCACTGGCATTTAAAGTTGCTACTACCGTAAACCCGGTAAGTTCATCCAAAGATCTTTCGATAATAATTTCATCAAATTCAGCCGGGTTTGTCCAGGCGATATCGATTTGGCTAAAAGAAA
>DAIQNU010000015.1:16136-20249 GCA_036788235.1 Cyclobacteriaceae bacterium | reverse complement strand
ACTATTGGAATAATTTCTTCCAGGTGACTTACCAAATGCGTATGTTTTTCTTTCATCAATTCATCTGATTTATAAGCACCGCTTGTTACTCCAATTACGTATTTGACACCGGCAGCATTTCCTTGTTGTAAATCAGAAATTGTATCACCTATTTTAGCTACTCTATTTGGGTCTAGTACACCTGTTAGCTTCATAGCCTTAAAAATCATGTCTGGAAATGGTCTGCCTTGATCAACTTGATCGCTGGTCACAAGTACATCGATCAAGCTATCTTCATTCCAACCCAAACGATCAATAATTACGCTCGCTATATCAAAAGAAAAACCAGTATCGATAGCCACTTTTACATTGTCCGACTTAAGTATTCGAAAAATATCAGAAGCACCATGTTTTTCATCGACTCCGGGAGCAAACTTGTAATGATCGATCATTAAGTTTACAAATCTTGTGTGTACCTCATCGATCACTTTTGCTTGACATAACTCTGGTTTATACTTTGTAAGAAGTACCTCTATAGCTTTTGGTTTTGGATATCCCATAACCTCATTGATTTCGTCATACCCAACGTTAACATTGATAAATTTAAGTGCCTCCTGCAAAGCTGTATGAACAGCTCCTGCATCATTTACGGTAGTACCTGCCATATCAAATACCACCAATTCAATTCTCTCTTTATTCATGCTTTTTACCAAAAAATTATTTCTTTAAAAACTTCGGATAACCGGCGAAAATCCTCTGGAAATACATGGCCAATATGGCCAATTCTAAAAGTTGCCGCATTGGAAACTTTGCCTGGATAAATCACAAATCCGTTTTCTTTTAACTTTATATATAATTGATCAAAATTAAATTGCTTGCTTGAGGGCTCTTCAAAAGCTGTGATAAAAGGAGATTGATCTTGCTTCTGTAAAAAAGTATTTATACCATGTTCTTTTAATGATTCGGTAATCGTATGATGATTTTCCACGAACCTTTTGTGCCTTTGCTTCACACCTCCCTCATCTTCTAGTTCTTTAAGCGCTTGCAAAAAAGCCCTCACGGTATGTGTTGGTGAAGTAAATCGCCACTTACCTGAGTTGTTTTCCATTGTGTTCCATTGATCATATAAATCAAGGCAGTGGCTTCTTGATACACCTTTACATTTTTCTAAACTGGCCTTGTGCGCAATTACAAATCCAAACCCTGGAACTCCTTGTATACATTTATTGGCACTACTAATCAAAAAGTGTATCGGAGGATTGGTGACATCAATGGGTATTCCTCCAAAACTACTCATCGCATCTAAAATGAAAATTTTATTGTATTGCTGTGCTAATGCTGCTAATGGTTCATATCTGTTGAGCATACCAGTTGTAGTTTCACAATGCACCACACCAATGTGTGTTATTCCTGGTTGGGTCTGTAATACTGCTTCAATTTTTTCCGGATCAAACTGTTTGTTTTCTGCAACATCTACAATGGTGAGCTTTCTTCCCATTCCCTTAACCATATGCGCCATTCTTGCTCCATAGGCACCATTAACCAGCACAAGAATATGACTTAATTCATCCAAATTGGTCCATAAAACTGATTCAACAACAAATGATCCACTCCCTTGCATAAGAACCGTCGTGAAATCATCGGTTCCATTTGATAGACACAATAGTTTACTTCGTATGTCCTGCACAATTAAATGATACTCTTGATCCCAAGTACACCAATCTCTCTGCATTGCTGACCTAACAGTAGGAGAGGTGCTTAAAGGGCCAGGGGTAAGCAGAAGGTATGCATTTTCATTAGCATCGAAATTAGCTTGCATCATACTTTTATTATAAAGTCGTTGTATTTAATGATTGTATTATTTTCATATTTTACAAAAGTTATAGCTATTATTAATTTCTTGATATCGTAAAATAATCTCTTAAGGATCCGTTCATATCGTACATTTTTATTTCAATTTTATCATTTAAAACCGACATTAAGCAATAATGATGGCCACAAGAAGTCTTTTTACCTTGTAGCTAATTGTTTTTCTACATGCAATCTGTCAGCCGATATAATTTGTTTTGGAATACCGGGTCCTTTCCAATAAGCCTCTAACCAACCTGATCCTCCACCATTAAAGTACTCAATTCGAATTTCGTGCATGCCTGGCTTAAGTCGGATACTGCCTGCTTTATGCATCAAGCCATGATCTCCATCATTGTTGACGACTAATTGGTTATTGACAAATAATTTACTGCCATCATCTGAGCTTGTATAAAAAACGTATTTTCCAGCTTCATTGCATTGAATATTTGACTGCATGGTAAATCCATAGTGGGAGCGACGTTCAATCATATCATCCTGTACACGAAATTCATAACAAGAACCACTTCGACTTACCTCCATTTCGTTGAAGTCTGGTATTTTCGACCATGGGCCGCCTTCATAATATTTATATTGAACACCAGGTGATCTATCTTTGTCAATTATTCTAAAGTAGGCTTTTTGCACTTGGCTCGGGTTGCCAGAAGCATCAAAAGCCCGTGCCATAACAATGGTGGTTTTATCCAATTCAAAGGGCGCTTCGTACAATACATCCTCATTATCTGGTGATATTCCATTGGTGGTGTACCTGATTATATCATCTTCATTATCGGACTCTATGATTACCCGAGGTTTTTCTGCTATATACAAACCCCCAGCTTGTTGATACAATACAGCCTCTGGTTGAATAACAGGTGCCTGTTTTGTCAGTGAGCCTCTGTTATATTCTTCACAATTATTACCTATAAAGGCACATACAGTTGGTTTTCCGATCCATGCACGCGGTATTTTCAAACCCAATAGATGTGCTGTAGTAGCAGCGATGTCGTATACATATACAGGATCGGTAATTTCAAAATTTTCTTTAACATCAGGCCCAGAAATGATAACCGGAATCTGTAATTCATCCATTGAATCACCGCCATGTCCATAGCCCAATCCACCATGATCAGAGGCAATGATAAAGGTTGTTTTTTCAAAAATACCTGCCTCTTTGTAGGCTTCAATAATGAGCCCTGCCAGACTATCAGCATGGTTAATAGTTTGGAGATACCCTTCGGCAAGATGACCATGTCGATGCAATGCCCCATCTACATGGTCTAATTGAATAAAAGCCAATGTGGGTTTTTCTGATATGATTTTCTCCACCATATTGGTTGTTACCTCAGTTGGGGTTTCACCATATACCACCCAATCCATTATACTTAATTCCAAAAAACGACCCAAAGGTTTCCAGTCTAGCGCTACCAATGTTGTCGACTTGTCTTTCTTCTGTTGATACAAAAGTGAAAATATGCTTGGAAACACATCCTCTACCCCTACCGCTGATGGGTAAATTTCAAATTCGTCTCTTTCCCAATCATTGGAAGTGATACCATGTTGGTCAGGCCCTGCACCCATCAACATAGAAGCCCAGTTTGAGCTGCTACTTGTTGGTCTTATTGCTCTGGCTTGCATGCTGTACGAGCCCTTCTCCATCATAGCTTTAATATTTGGGGCATTTGCTTTTCGAAGTCCTGCCGGACTCATGCCATCTATTCCTATGATTACTACATATTGAGATTGTAGCGTAGGTATTTCTTTACATCCCAATGTGCCAAATAGAAACAAGATGAAAATCGACAAAATTTTGCTGTGTAAGTTCATAATTCAATTTTTTTTGAGATTAATAAAATCAATTTCTTCTCCATCTTCGTTTGCAACCGTTATGCGAAGGTGACTATGATCATAGGTCATTAAGGCCATATGATGTTCTTTAATTACTTTATCCATTATTGGTGTTGAATTATTAGCAGTACTTTCCAAACCACCTCCTGCACCGCCTAAAACCAAGAAAGCTACTTCACGCCCATCAATCACTTTTATCGATTTTTCATAACAGTGATTGTGTCCAGATAAAATCAGATCTGCGCCATACGATTTTACCAATTCTTCAATGAGTGGCCGAAGAAGTTCTTCCCCCTCATATCCTTCCCAGCCTTGGGCATAAGGCGGTTGATGTATCCCTACAATTTTCCATCTAGCGCTTTGCCAAGTATCAGTAGTAACCATTGAATCTAAAAATTGACGCTGAATAGATAATGAAGGGATGTTTACAGGAAAATA
>DAIQNU010000015.1:6841-16126 GCA_036788235.1 Cyclobacteriaceae bacterium | reverse complement strand
GGATCGAGCAGTAAAAAACATGCATCGCCAATGGTAAATGATTTGTAGTTGTAGTCTGGCCGATTAAAAGTATATCGAAGAAAAAGGTCTGGCGTTAGATTTTCATAATATCCATCGTAGTCATGGTTTCCAGGTATTAAGTGAAACGGCACCTTTGATGCCACAGGCATGCTAGTATTCCAAAACTGCTTCCATTGCTTTTCGTCTGAACCATTAGACACTAAATCGCCGAGCCCTATGCTCGCATGTACTGATACCTCGCTATAATTATTCAGTATTTTTCTATATTTTTCCCAGCCTCCTTGGCTGTCAGACCAAAGCAATATATTTACTGAATCAGTTGGCAATATTATATTGTACACATCGCTTTTTACATCATCATTGACCATTTGATAATACACTTCTTTTTTTGACTTTAAAATGATGGGAGCCCGATAAACCTCATTTGAAAAAAAAGTAAGAGCTTCATTTGTGAGCAGATCACCTTGCCAACCATATTTGATTGTGGTTTTAAAATCATCGTTTTGCTGCCAATGCACCCAGATTGTATCTTGATGGTTTTGTTGTAACCATGGGCCAGGATAAA
Source organism: Cyclobacteriaceae bacterium (assembly GCA_036788235.1). Lineage (GTDB taxonomy): Bacteria > Bacteroidota > Bacteroidia > Cytophagales > Cyclobacteriaceae > JAFIEV01. The sequence goes on along the minus strand of DAIQNU010000015.1, from coordinate 15,540 downwards.
CCAAGTTGAAATCAAGATATTTTTTCTCAAACTCTATTAGCTTTTGCAAACTAATTGGTTTTGTGAGCGCAACGGATAATTTATGACTAACCAAAGAATCGAAAGATGACATACGCAAAGCCTTTTCATGAATTTCATATATCTTTTCTTTGATTTCATTCGCCTTTACAAAATCCATGTAAGAAACTTCGCTAACCAACCGTGCATCAGATAAGCCGCCTTTCATAGCATTGTTGATCACCCTGATGGTGATTTTTTGTGGTGTTTCTAGTCGAAAAACATCAGGCATTACTGATGTTTTTTTTTCATCATTTACATATAAATGAGCGCCATCATCAGGCCTGATAAAAAGGTAGGAAGGATCTTTAATTTCGAGGTATGTCTCAAAATAAATGACCGAATTCGCAGGTAATTGCTTGTGTGGTAATTCTACTTCAATTGCATTTTTCGGTTTTACCTCAGGTATTTCTTTTTTTAACTTTAAGGGCTCATGGGACACCCAACATTCCCAATGAATTATCTGCTTACCATTTGGAGAATTGACAATACCGTTTTTTTCGAGCCAAGCTGCGCCTATAAGGGCCAAATGCTGTTCGGGTAAATTCTCTAAAGATTGAGGATTCCACAACCATTCATTTGCTTGAGATTTTTCTTCCCATTTACATCCTTTTAATAGAAATGCAAATAATAAGGCAAGGAATAATAAATGTATATATGAAAGTTTATTCAGCAACATCTATAAAACTGTTATACTTGGTAATTCACATATCTTCTTGAAAATGCTCCATTTGGATATAATTCTATGAGAGAATATCCTTTGTCAGTTTGATGATAAGGCGTTGGTTTCCACCAATTGCCGCTAACAGCTCCATTGCACATGTAGGTGACACCGTTGTAAATCACTTCATCTAGCAAGTGGATGTGGCCACTTATACATAGCTTTACCTGAGGATATTGATAGAATAATTCAACAATTTTTCGGGCATCGATATGCACCCAAGCCCCAGGGATTATCCAATCACCGCTTTTTTCATTATCACCGTCGAAAAAAGCACAGGCAGCTAGAATGGGAATATGTGAAAATACCATCACATGAGTATCCTCAGAAACTGCTGAAAGATCTTTTTTTAACCATTCGAACTGCGCTTCATCAAGTTGTGCTGTATACCATGAATCATCAGATTTGGTATGGGTACTATCCAATACAATTATATGCCAGCCTTTGGAATCATAGCTGTAATAAGGGCGATCCAGCGAAAGTTCATCTTGAGCCCAATTTTTACCATATAACTTGTCATTGCGATCGCCGGCACCCCATACATCGTGATTGCCGATGCAATTGATCATTTTAAGACTACGGTCATTTTTGATCACACCGTTCCAAGCTTCCCATTGTTTTTTTACCTCACTCTTTGATCTTTTAAGCGCATCACCAATACAATCACCACCATTGAAAATAACTTCTGGATGAACAGGATTGGACTGAATGTGATGTAAGCAACGGCTGAACTGCGCTTCAATTTCTTTGTCAGGTCTAATATGCACATCTGTAATGTGGGCGATTTTAAGCGAATCTTCGGTATTTGAAGCTTTTAATATTGGCAAATTAAAACTGCTGAGAGCTGCACTCATTCCTATACCTTTCAAAACTTTCCTTCTGTCCATTGTAAAGAATTTTTTGGATGATAAATAATTGAAAGAAACTATTTTTGCTTGGTTTAAAATCAAGCTCAGACACAGCGGAAAAGATTGATACGGCGACATGAAATTGGCTTGAGCATGTCGCCGTATTCATTTTTCAATTCTGCGATCAAAAAAGCTACTGTGGACCCATCCACCAAATCCTTGTATTTATATCATCAGAGCCTTGACGGCCAATGGCAGCAATTCTGTTGGCAGGATTATATACTTGTTCATTTTGAGGGTACAGATAGCGAACGGGAACGCGGTTGTTGTTGTCGTCACTAACTGCCGGTGTAAATTCGGGAAGCCCGGTTCTTCTCCAGTCATTCCATCCTTCTACACCGATCATAAACGAACCGATCCATTTTTGCAACATAATCTGCTCCAAGGCATTGTCAGAGTTGAATTGAACCAGCTCTTGAGCCATATATTGGTCTACCCGTTCCTCATCTATATTATAATAGGACACAGCCGATCTCACTCCATTGGTATAATATTCTGAAACATTGCCTGTAATGAATCCCCTATATGCTGCTTCTGCCAAAATAAATTGTAATTCAAAATAGGTCATTACCAAAGCTTCTGCATCATTAGGTAAATCATAGTATTTTTCGGCCAATTCTGACTGAAAATTTGAACCCCCATCATAATCCAGCGCTTCGGCCTCACCCAGGCCATTTGGAATACCATTAAACATTTTATCCCAATCTCCATTTACGTAAGCACCAGTAGGCCTGAAATATTCTCTGACCCTGGGATCATTGAGTGTTTCAAATCGTGTTTCTATGGTTTGGCTCATTCTTCTTTCTCGAAAAGATCCGATTCGACCTGTATGTGTAAACCACTGATTAGGAGCGGATTCAAGGTAGGTTAATGAAGCCTGATCACTTAAATTTCTAAATATGGGCTCATTCGAAACAATTTGCTGCATTTCTGTTGAGACATTCTCTACATTACTTATGCGCAAAAGATACCTTAGGCGCAAGGAGTTTGCAAATCTGCGCCATTTCTCAATATCATTGTTATACATGATGTCTCCTTCGATAGGCAAACCACTAGGATTGATTATTTCGCTGGCTCTTTTCAGATCTGCCAATATTCCTTGGTATATAGATTGCTGAGAATCGTAAACTGGAGAATAAATCGCACCATCTCTTCCCTTTATGGCTTCTGAATATGGTATTTCTCCATAAACATCTGTCAAAAACGAAAAAACAAAGCTTTTCCAAATTAGACCTATGGCTTCATAGTTAGTATTACCTGTTTCATGTGCAATTACTATAAGGTTATTTACATCACGTAGACGTCCGTAAAGCGTATTCCAAACTCCATCGTCAGGCGTCCATGCGTACCGGTCGAAATCCGTAAAGTTTTGTCTTGCAGTATACTGGGTAATAAAATTACCTCTATCGTAAGCATGCTCTGCGGTAAAAGTAGCAAGATTCATGATCAACTGTGTCAGGATCATATTGGCTGGAACACGTTCTGGTTGATTCGGATTGGTATTAATTTCATCGAAATCATTAGTACATGCATTGAGCACCAGCAGGGCGATTATGACATATATTTTTTTCATAGTCTTATTTATTTCGATTTCTGGATTAAAATTCAAAATTTAGATTAAAACCAATGCTTCTGGTGGTAGGCATGGCAGTATTTTCAATGCCAGGAATGATGTTTTCACCACTGAAAGAGAATGTTTCCGGGTCGAAGTCTTTTATTTCTTTAGTCCATAGGAAAAGATTTCGACCTACCACAGATGCTGTGATATTTCTGAATGGCATCCGTGCACCCAAATATTTGTTAGGCAAGGAGTATCCCAATCTAAGTTCTCTTAACTTCAAATAGGTAGCGTCAAAAGTACCTTCGGCAATATTGTTCCTGTTGTAGTGTGACCAATAGTAATCGCGACCTGAAACGGCCGATGTGTTTTCTGAGAGAGAACCATCAGCATTTCTCACCCATCCATCACCAACAAATTGCCCTTCACGATTAGCTGTATTGGCATGCACCCCAGTCGTGTGGGCTATAAGGTAAGTTCGTGAATACAACACACCGCCATAACTAAGGTCAAACAAGAAGCCAAGTTGCAGGTTTTTGTAAGTCAAAGTATTTTGCCAACCCAACATAAAATCAGGGTTGTAATTTCCCAAATAGGCCAATTCATTACTTCTTATAGGAAATCCGCTTTGGTTGTATATTGGTCTCCCATCTTCAGCCCTGAGAATTCCTACGCCATAAACATCTCCCATTCTTTCACCTATTCTTGCCTGATTTGAAGTAAACTGACTTGGTAATTCATAAACTTCCAAACCTTCAGCCAATTCACGCACATACGTTCGATCCATCGACCAGTTGATAAAACTAGTCCATTTGAATTTTTCAGTTGCCACAGGTGTTACATTAATCATGGCCTCTACACCATAGCTGTTGATCAGCCCTGCATTGAGAAAGCGTGAAGTATACCCGCTGGCTCTTGATACAGGCACACTCAAGATTTGGTTTCTACTATTGGTGTTGTAATAGGTAAGGTCTACACCTAGTCTATCATTGAAAAATCTAATGTCTGTACCTATCTCAAAGGATGATGCCACTTCAGGTTTAAGGTTTGCGTTGGCAATGCTACCAGCTTCACCGGCTGTCTGAATAGCGCCCCAGTTACCAGCAAAATTAAAATAATTTGCCAGCCTGAAAGGGTCAGTATCACTACCCACTTGCGACCAACCAGCTCTTAACTTGGCAAATGAAATTGTCTCGCCAAGGTTAGTCATATCTGAAATCACCGCACTAAAAGTAGCAGATGGATAAAAGTAAGAATTGTTGTCAGGAGGAAGTGTGCTTGACCAGTCATTTCGGGCTGTTAAATCCAAAAAGAGGTAATTACGAAATGAAAATTGACCGAAGGCAAATACACTGTTGATCCTTCTTCGGGCATTGTATTGGTCAAATTCAAGTGGGATACGCGTATTGTTAAGTGAATACACTCCTGGAATACTTAATTGATTAGCACTAACAAGCAACCGCTTATTGGTTTGATCCATTCTATTTGCACCAGCCGAAAATCTATATGCAAAACCTGTAGACGTATTGTCATCATTGTTATAGGTCAGTAAGAAGTCGGTGTTTAATTCATTGAAGAAATATCTGTCTTCTTTATACATTCCAAATGGAAAACGTTGAGAACTATAAGCACGACGGCTGTTGCGTATGTCATTTGATAAATCGGTACCTGAGCGTAGCATTAAACTCCATTTATTGGTGATATCATAATTGATTTTGATATTACCAAAAAGCCTATCACGATTAAAACCGTTAGTGTTTTCATACATGGTAAAGTATGGATTATCATTCCAGTTATAATTGAAATTAAATTGTTCTGTACCTTCAAATCCATGTTGCCAGTATTCACGTAGACCTCCAACATCTACACTGCGCCCCCACCATATCCATGTATACTCTACACTTTCTGTTCCATATCCATGGTTTTTGATATTATCAGAAGCTGAGTTTACATAATTGGCAACTAAATCTATGCTAAGATTATTTATTGGTTTATACCCTGCGCTAAATGCAATGGTATTCCTCTTTAAGCCAGTATTTGGTAGAATCCCTTCATTATGTAGATTGGTGTACGAAAGCCTGAAATGACCATTGTCGTTTGATCCGCTTATTGAAACATTATTGGTAAAGGTTCTACCCGTTTCGTAAAAATCACGAATTCCATTGGGTTGCGGCAAGAATGGTGACGCAATTATATCACCTCTTTCAGGATTAGAGACATCACCGCCTCTGAAACCACCAGTAGTTGGGGAGCTATGTTGCTTGATGGGCCTGCCGTCCATCCTTGGCCCCCAGCTTTCATCTATAAAGTCGTTGAGACCACCCCCCATTCCATTGGCGTATTCAAATTCAAAATTGCTACCCACTCCAAACTGATCTTGGTATCTCCAAAGTCTAAGCGGAGATTCAAAGGTAGAGGTACTGTTTACAGTAACTCCTAGACCACGTTGGTCTTTGCCAGATTTGGTAGTAATGAGAATTACCCCGTTAGCTGCTCTTGAACCATACAGAGCTGCCGCATTGGGCCCCTTTAATACAGTAATTGATTCTACATCATCGGGATTGATATCAGCGGCTCCATTGCCATAATCAACGCCCATATTGCTATTATTCCCTGCAGCACCGAAGGTGCGGTTATTAATAGGAATACCATCGACTACAAATAATGGTTGATTATCACCAGAGAGGGAAGATTCACCCCTGATAACAATTCGTGAGGTGGAAGCAGCCCCTGATGCGCCAGCTCGGATATTTACACCTGCAACTCTGCCTGCAAGGCTGTTTACGATATTTACCTCGCGCGCTTTGTCCATGTCATCACCTTTAACTTCTTGCGTGGCGTAACCTAAGGCTCTTTTCTCTCTTTCTAAACCCAAAGCGGTAACTACCACCTCACTTAATGTGCGGGTGTCAGGCATCAAAGTTATATCCAAATTGGTTCTGCCGGCGATTTCAATGGTTCTTGATTGGTAGCCAATACATGTAAGTACCAAAGTTTTGGCATTCTCCGAAAAGGGTATCGAAAAATCCCCATTAACATCTGTAACTGTGCCACTAGATGTACCACCAATGATAACGTTTACGCCAGGAACGGGCTCATTATCTTCACTCGATATAATTTTACCTGTGATGGCTCGACTTTGCGCCCAAGTCATTTGCAAACCCAACACAAATATGAACAGGAAATTGAAACCTATCAATTTGAGTCTTTTAAGGTTTTTTTTGAGTTTTTGTTTGTGTGATTCCATAATAGATTAATGAGTTAGTGGTTTTTAATTTTTTAATTTAAATACATAATCATTTGTGTAATAAAAACTATCTTAATTAAAATATAATGTAAAAAACTCTTTAAATACTGTTATTATATTTCCATATTACTCTGATATTATAGTATTTTTCATCTTAAAATAATTGCAAACTTTATTTCCTTAATTACACTCATTTATTTATTGTGTTTATGTATTGATTTTACACAAAAAAATCTTATCAAAAAACCGAATAGTCTTTTAAAAATATGAGTGATATTTATATTTATTAATAATATTTACTTGGTAATTAAGCCTGTTTATAAGTATTAATTAGCTGCTTAAAATTTTAGTTTAAATCTTGCATATTATTATTGGTTAACTTATTAAGTTAAAATCTTATCGCGCTTTTCAATATCCCAAATAATATTTTTAATTCAGATATAGAACTTTTTGAAAATTAAGTACAATAAATCTTATTTTGTCTCGGTTCCATCTCACTTAATGCGTTTTTGAGTCTATCGATACATAAATAATCAAGTTTCTTTATGGTAAACTATATTAATCTTCGATTGATCAAAAGTATTGTTTAGCTGCAATTATATTTGCTTTTTAGCTATTAATTAATTGTTAAATATGCTTAACAGAAAAAAAATGTTTACTAATAAGAAACTTTGTATTTTAAAAATGAATGAGCATTGTAGACTTTTTATCTTTTGTATTCAATGGGGTTTTTAGCTAATTAATGCTAATTTTTAAATTATTTTTCTATCCTAGGTAAACTTAGCCTTGACATTTAACAAAATGATCAATGCTCCAAATAAGGGAATGTGATACGCTCATAGCATTAGGACTTTACAGGCCTAGTTTAAATTGTATTGAATTTTATTACTTTGCAACATCTCAAAACAAAAGTGATTTAGAAAATGGAAGAATATCTGTTGGTTAAAATTGGCGAGCGTATTAAAGACCTTAGAAAAGATAAAAAAATGAAGGTGTCGGATTTGGCTTTGCATTCGGGCATCAGTAAAGGTATGTTGTCCAAGATTGAAAATGCAAGAAGCATTCCAAGTCTACCCGTTTTAATGTCGATATTACAAGCATTGAAAACCGAACCAGGAGATTTTTTTGTAGGATTAAAACTCAACACTCAAGGAAATATCATTCATAAAAAAGTTAATGATTATCTGCCTACGGAAAAAGAGGATGCCATTGGTTTTTTATATCACCAGATTTTATCCAAAAACCTAAAAAATTACACACTGGATGTTGTATTACTCACCTTGGCTCCCGGCAACAAAAGAGATTTGGTTGTCACAGATGGCCTGGAGCTTAAATATATGCTCAAGGGGGAGGTTCAATACATTATCGGTGATGAAGTGATAGATTTTAAAGAAGGAGAGACCTTATTCTTTGATGGTAGAATCCCACACGTTCCTGTGAATAAAACAGATAATGAAGCTATAATTCTTGTAGTTTATTTACTTCTCAATTTACAGGAATAGATATGAATAGATCTCTTCTGCCCTTATGTAATATTTAAAACGCGCTGTAAATCCAATTGGCTACAATGAATTTGTTAATACTTACTTCAGATTATCTTTTCGAATCATACTTAAATTCCTAAAATTTTAGCTGATGCAATCAAAATCTTTAACCAAATGGTTAAGCGAGCATAAAAATTGGTCATCATTATTCATTTCTATTACCGCATTCCTGACCTATTCATGTATGTATGCCTTTCGAAAGCCTTTTGCTGTAGGTACTTTTGAAGATTTAACATTTTTGTCTATTGATTATAAAATTTGGTTGATTACCGCTCAGACCATTGGGTATACATTTTCGAAATTTTTAGGTATCAAATTGGTTTCGGAGCTAAAAAAGAATCATCGAGCAATTGGAATTGTGATTTTACTGGCATGTGCACAGGTTTCCCTTATTCTTTTTGCTATTATACCTGCACCATGGAATATATCCATGCTTTTTTTAAATGGCTTGCCACTAGGAATGGTTTGGGGTATCGTGTTTAGCTATGTTGAAGGGCGCCGAAATACTGAATTTTTAGGGGCTGGGTTATGTATCAGCTTTATTTTCTCCTCAGGCTTTGTAAAAACAGTGGGGAAATTCATACTTCTGCATTGGGATGTGAGCGAATTTGCCATGCCATATATTACCGGTTTCATCTTTTCACTGCCAGCTTTATTATGCATT
>DAIQNU010000015.1:0-6831 GCA_036788235.1 Cyclobacteriaceae bacterium | reverse complement strand
TACTACAGCAATCGCCTTTACCTGATTCAAAAGATATAGCTGAAAGAGTGGAGCGAAAAGCTATGACTTTCGAACAACGACTTTCAATTTTTAAAAGGTTTGCGCCTGGTTTAATATTGTTAATTCTTGGGTATACCTTATTGACAGCCTTTAGAGATTTCCGAGATAACTTCTCGGCAGAAATCTGGCAGGCACTTAACTATGGCGAATCCAGTAAAATATTTACCACCACAGAAATACCCGTCTCTCTATTTATACTTGTGGTAATGGGCTCTCTAATGCTTATCCGCAGCAATCAAAAAGCTTTTATAGTAGGTCACATAATTATATTATTGGGCTTTCTCATTACGGGCTTAGCAACCTTAGCTTTTGAAAAGGAAGCCATTTCCGCTCCCTATTGGATGATTTTCATGGGTTCAGGACTATACCTGGGCTATGTGCCATTTAACACCATTATGTTTGATAGGATGATAGCGACATTTAGGTTGGTAGGCAATGTTGGTTTTCTTATTTATCTAGCCGATTCCTTTGGGTACCTCGGGAGTCTAGGCGTTTTATTCTTTAAAAATTTCTCCCAACCAGATATTTCTTGGCTGAGTTTTTTCATTTCTTCTACCTATCTGGTATCCGTAGTAGGGATTATATTGGTGATCTTATCGTTGGCCTATTTTTCAGTAAAAATGCAGACAGTAAAAAACAATTCTATGGTACTTAATGCAAAATTGGGTAATGCAAGTAGTAGGATTTGAAATTTAGCTTAATAATTTTGTACTATTTACAATGAATTCCTTGGTACTAAGGCAACCTATTCAACCTGATAAAGGCTTTTAAAATCATTCTGAATATTTTGATTTTCAATGTACTGAATTAGTATAATTGTTGGCAAGATGATATTGGGTATATTAACAGTTGTTTTTAGTCTATACAGTTAATGAATAAAATAAGTTAAAGGGTTATCTGAATTGCTCATCGAAGAATTGAATTCTTTTGGTGATATTTAAGCGGAGGGCATAAAAAAACCGCTTAAAATTGAATTTAAGCGGTTTAGCATTTATTTGATACTATAAATGCGGTCCGGACGGGACTCGAACCCGCGACCCCATGCGTGACAGGCATGTATTCTAACCAACTGAACTACCGAACCATTTTTTCCGACTCGTTTGCCGAATTGCGATGCAAATGTATTAGGACACACATTTAATTGCAAGTATTGGATGCATTTAATTTTAATTTAAAAACTGATGCATACTCAACACCAAGGAAGTTAAGCATTTATACTATCATTTGTTTTATGTTAATGTCTAATTTTCGCATCATTTCAACATTGAGACTACTCAGCAAAGCGTTTTTATAAATTATTTCCCAACTTTGCATGTATACGAATTAATTATGAGAAGGGTATTTTTTAATTTATTGACAGGACTATTTTTTTATATCAATACTGCCGCGGCTCAACAAAAAGAAGTGACTGAGCAATTTCAATCGTGGGTAGGTTATATGACTTCCACTCGTATCACTGAAAAATTTTCGTGGTGGAATGATTTTCATTATGTGCCTGGTGGTTTTTTTGTAGCCCGTACAGGACTTACTTATCATTTTCCACAACGAGTGAATATTACAGGTGGTTATGGTTTTTTGGAGCTTCCAACTGGCAGCATAGGTAAGGAACTCAAGCGCAGAGAGCATCGTCCTTGGGGGCAACTGGTCGTGTCAAATCCCATATCTGACAACTGGAGCAATACCATGCGTATTCGATACGATGCGCGGTTTAGAAAAAATATTGAAAATGGCGAGATTGTCGATGGTTACACCTTTAACCATAGGTTACGCATGATGGCCAGTTTTCGTAAGCAATTTCCCCAACTCAAGCCTAAAGACGATTGGATGCCTTTTTTGAGTTTGGCAGATGAAATATTGATAAACTTTGGCAAGAACATAGTATACAATCACCTGGATCAAAACCGGGTGACTGTAACCCTCGGCATGCAGCATAAAAGCCTGACTATGCAAGTTGGGTACATGAATCGCTTTGTACAACTCGCATCTGGTAACCAGTTTATCATGAACCATACCGCCGTGTTGTGGATGACTCATAGTTTTGATCGCCGCAGGGTTATAGCACCTTTGCCATAAAATTTTCTTTGTGTTTTTGCAGTAAAAAGACCTTGATTACCCTGAACTACCAGATAATTACCGGGGCTTTCACATACGAATATCTTCTCAGTGGAGTTTATATTTAGTGCATAGCAAAAATGCTAGCATAAGTAAGCTCCGTATAATTTGATGAGCATAAATTAAACCATTAAAATCATCAAAATCATTTTTAAGACAACCCAAACATTATAATTCAAGTTGGACTTTATTATATAGAGTTGCATTTATCCTCAAAAACCAGAACTAATGAAAAGAAGAGACTTTATAAGATCATCCATGGCCACGGCCGGATTGTTAAGCACAAATTTCCCTTATCATTTATTTGCAGCAGATGTAGCAAAAAATGCTCATGACATGATAGCACTTGGAAATACCGGACTCACCGTAAGTCGCCTGGCTATGGGCACCGGCACGCATGGTGTCAACCGAAAATCAAATCAATCCAGGAAACTGGGCATTAAGGGCGTTGCTGATTGGCTTGAAGCTGGCTACGATCAAGGAGTTACATTTTGGGATTCTGCAGATCAGTATGGCACGCATCCACATTTGAAAGAAGGGCTTACCCGTGTAAACCGCGAAAAAGTAACCATACTTACTAAAACGCATGCCTCTACTGAAAAGGAAATGAAGGCAGACTTGGACAGATTTAGAAAGGAATTGAATACTGACTATCTCGATATAGTATTGTTGCATTGTTTGATGGATGTGAAATGGAACGAACAAAAAGCAGGTGCCATGGACGCACTTTCCCGAGCCCGGGAAGATGGTATCGTTAAAGCGCATGGCGTTTCTTGCCACACCTTGGCAGCGCTAGAAACCGCAGCTGATACCGATTGGGTGCAAGTTGATATGGCCAGAATTAATATGTCGGGGGTGATTATGGATGCCGAAGTGCCTGTTGTGGAAAAGGTTCTTAAAAAAATGAAAAGTAAAGGAAAAGGTATCATTGGGATGAAAATTTTAGGTGCAGGCCGTTTGAGGGATAAAGTGGATGAATGCTTGCAGTATGCCCTGGGTCAGGATTTTGTAGATTGCTTTACCATTGGTACCGAGAGTCAGGATGAATTTAAAGACTTGATTAAGCGGATTCCAAAAGCCAGTGTAAGAGGATGAAAATTTTGATTTGAATAATTTAGGATGATTTGTAGGATAGATAGAAAATAGTAAATAAAAAGTGGTAGTATTACTATTATTTTGTAATTTATTACTTTTACTTTTAATAACTTTGCTATTAAAATTACGTTAGAATCTGTAAGTAAGAAGCCTTAATAAGCCCTTACCGGAAGCTAAGAAACCTTTAACACTTATTGCTATGAAACCTATCCATAATATCCTCGTCCCAGTTGACTTTACAGAAAATTCTGTCAGCCTTTTAAAACATGCCATTCAAGTTGCGAAACCTTTTAATGCCAAAATTTTAATTTTTCACACATACGCTCGACCGGTTTTACAAAAAAGTTTGGAAGGTAGATTTGATTATTCTATAGTTAAATCTCTGGAGCGCTATAAAATGTGGAAGGCCGAACGCCAGATAAACACCAGATTCAAACATTTGGTCAAGCTGGTACCTGAGCTCAAAACCATCAAACATGATTTTATTAAAAATGTAGGTACCATTGTGAAGCAAGTGGTAAAAGCGGCTGCCGAACACAAAGCCGATATTATTTTAATGGGTACCGGAGGTGCTACAGGTTTTGATGAATTTTGGGGTAGTAAAGCTTCGCAAATAAGTATGCAAACCAAAATTCCGGTTTTGATTATGCCATTCAAATCTTCAATTTTAAAACCTGGCAAAATTGCATTTGCTTACGATTTCAATAAAATCAAAGATTTAGCCGAATTAGATATAATCAAACTCTTTTCGTTGGTATACGAAGCAGAAGTGCATGTATTAAATATTAATGACAGCAGCACAGTGCCTACATCTAAGCAGCAGGCTGAAATTGATCGACTAAGGGAATACTTTAAAGATCATGACCATAGCGTTCATATAAAGGTTCATAAGGATATCGAACAAGGTATTTCAGAGTATATTAAGCAAAACGAGATTTCAATATTGGTGGTCTTGCATCGTAGTAGAAGCTTTTTTGGCAACTTGTTTCATGACAGCCTTACAGAGAAGTTTGCTTATCATTCCAGCATACCAGTGCTGGCGCTCGAGGGTTAAAATAATGCTTATCATTTTAATTCAAATTCTTAAAATAAAGTTAAGCAGGTTCAAAGATGATTTTTTGAACCTGTTTTTTTTAGGTTTAGACTAAGGGTTGAAGATTTTTTTTAAAAAAATCAACTACTCTTTTGTTTTTAAAACAACACTGACTAAGTTAACCCAATGTTTTATATGGCTCCTTAAAAACTAGCTCTAACTAAGGATTCATTTTTTACAAAGGCAGTTTTTTTGAGCGCACGTATGCATTTACATTTCTATAATTAACAAATATGGCTACCAATTTAGATATACTCACAGAAAAAATATACCGTGAAGGCATAGACAAAGCACAGAAAGAGGCTGATGAATTGTTGGAATCAACCAAACAAGAAGCAGAGAAAATACTGGAGGAAGCCAAGCGCAAAGCTGAGCAGATAGTAAAAGATGCGCATAAAGAAGCAGATTCACTTCAGCGAAATGCACTGGCTGATGTGAAATTGGCTGGTAATCAGGCCATGAGCGCACTAAAACAGGAGCTTCGAAAACTTATCAATAAAAAGATCCTGGAAGATCCACTTACAGAGGCTTTTTCGGATAAAGAATTTTTGAAAAAGCTGATCATAGAAACGGTGAAACTATGGAAGCCCGATTCGGATAAAGCACTTAGTTTGCCAGCAAACCTAGAAGGGCAGTTAGACAGTGCTTTTGAGAACAGCCTGAAAAAAGAATCGAAAAATCTGGAGATCAAATTTGACAATAAACTAAGCGCAGGTTTTAGAATTGCAGGTAAAAACGATGATTATACGCTAACGTTCACTGATTCAGATTTTGTGGAATTTTTTAAACCATACCTGCGCGACAAAACTTCATCCATTTTATTCAATGATTCTCCGGCAGCATGAGTAGATATTATTATTTAGTATCTGGTCTGCCTGATTTACAGCTCGACAAGCCGGTACGAAAAATTAATTTCGAGGAAGTTTACCTTCAGATTACCGAGAATCTCACACCTGAAGATCGTGAAAAACTCAACTATCTGGTGCTACGAAATGATGTTGTAAATTTTTTACAGGCATTGAGTGAAAAAAGGGGAGAGGCTTCCCATTACTTAAGCTGGCAAACCCCAGCTCTTTTATCTCCTGAAATTATAGAGCACTTTCTACGCAATTCAGACAGTTTTCCGGTATTTATGCAAGAGCTGCTACATGAGCACCCAGACTGGCTCGACGATCGGTCAATGAAAGACATAGAATCGTGGCTTTGGAAATCCTATTACACGAATGGTTTGGAAAAGCATGAAGGTTTTATTGCCAAATACCTGGCTTTTGAACTGAACCTGCGGAATATTCTGTTGGCTTATAATGCTCGAAATTATCAGATCAACCTCAAAGAGCAATTAATCGCCGATGCAGATATCAACCGGTTATTGCTCAGGAGCCAGGCAGCTGATTTTGGATTGGCCAGAGAATATCCATTCATGGAAAATTTGCAACTGACATTTGCTGATAAAGATCCGGTGAAAATCGAGAAGACCATTGATAAAATAAAGTGGCAGTATATTGATGAGCTCACTGCCTTTTCATTTTTTGATATCGATACTGTTTTAGGATATTTTTTAAAAATGCAAATCGTACAACGCTGGAATATTTATCCGGAAACTGAAAATGCAAAAACACATGTTAAGGCATTATCAGAAAAGATATTGGAGGGCTTCAAGCTTCCTGAAATTTTTAATTGATTAAAAGTATAAACGATGACCAAAGGTAAAGTAACCTCAATAATAGCTAACCTGGTAACGGTAGAAGTTGACGGCTCGGTAGGACAGAACGAGATTTGCCACATTCTGCATGAAGATGTGCGGCTCATGTCTGAAGTAATAAAGGTGATTGGTAAAACTGCCTACATTCAGGTTTTTGAATCTACAAGAGGCGTAAGGGTAGGCTCTGAAGTTGAATTTGCCGGCCACATGCTGGAGCTCAACCTTGGGCCTGGTATATTATCACGCAATTACGACGGACTTCAAAACGATCTGGATCAGCTCAGTGGCATATTTCTTAAACGTGGTGAATACGTTTTTCCACTAGACCAGAAGCAGAAGTATACTTTTGAACCTTTGGTAAAAACTGGCGATGGTGTTCATGCTGCCGATTGGCTGGGTACAGTTAAAGAAAACTGGATTGATCATAAGATCATGGTGCCCTTTAAATTTAAGGGTAGCGGAAAAATAACCTGGATAGCAGAAAAGGGCGAGTATACGATTCATGATAAAATTGCGGTCGTTGAAAATGAAAAAGGTGAAAAGGAAGAAATAACCATGGTACAAAAATGGCCCATTAAGGTGGCCATTACCAATTACCAAAACAAACCCCGACCTACCAAACTGTTACAAACCGGTGTCAGAGCTATAGATACTTTTAACCCCATGACCGAAGGAGGTACTGGCTTTATTCCCGGACCATTTGGTGCTGGAAAAACCGTACTTCAGCATGCCATTTCAAAAAATGCCGACGCCGACCTAATTATTATTA
>DAIQNU010000014.1:0-20540 GCA_036788235.1 Cyclobacteriaceae bacterium | reverse complement strand
CTTACCAGTTTTATTTTTACAGCAGTTCATTTAAAAAGAAATTGCCTATTAAGCACATAAAGAACTGATCAGCAATATCACTCCTCAGGCAACTCCAGAAATTCTTCCAACCGGCCTTCCTCCCAGGCTTGAACGAATTTTTTACCAGTAGATCTTGGTCTCAATTTGTGTTCCTTGTTGGCCATATATTTTGCTACTTCTTCAGCAGTAGCTACTTGCAGCGCATTGGCATCCTTTTCTTTTTGGGTATCATCAAGGGCAGCTTTTACCAACGCGGCCATGGTAACAGGATACAAAAATCTGTCGGTACGGTTAAGACCAGCCATCCATGGCAAAATGTCAAAATTATAATCCGGTGTGCCTTCCATCCATTTGAGCATAAACCTTGCGGCATGCATCCGTTCTTCATCTTCATTGGAGTGGGGCGTCGTCAATACATATTTGGCAGCTTCATGAGCCATTTGCTGATGCTCCTTATACTGCTCCGGCCTGTCAAATTTAATATTTTGATAAATCGCAAAGTTTTGCGCCAATGTTATGTGAAAACCAGCCATCATAAGTATTATTCCTAAGAAACACTTTTTCATGTTCATATTATTTTAAATTTCCATTAGTTCTCTATTCTTAACACAAATACCCTACCCACTTTATCTACCTGTGCAAAAGTCTAAAAAATAATTGGTAGTGCCTTACAAAAACATAAAACATCCTGCATTATTCATTTTGGCAAACTCATACAACCTCCTTTGTCCATAGCTCGTGCGACCTCACCTGCTATAATAGATAGTTTGAGAAATTATTTAGTTCAACTAAACCCAGCCATGATTCATGTCCCTTCAAATTATCCTGCTCCCTTTTGGATTTGGAGCTTATGTTTTACCAAATTCCATATTTCATGATTTTAAAATCGCCTTTAGTCATTGCACTAATCAAGACTATGAGAATACTGTGTTAGTATTGGTATACCCGCATACCCAATGCACAAACCAGCCACACAAAAGCCTGCCGCGCCAAAGCCGCCCCACGCACTAGCCATTACGGTCTTTGGCCGCTCCACAAGCCAAAATCTCTTAACGCTAAACTAAAAATTCCAAAAAGGACATAATAACAAACAAAGAGGTAGAGCCTCTCACTAAGCCAATTATTACTTAGTCCAAAAAAAGCAAATGCTACCTTCAAATATATTTTTAATACTATTTGTTATTGTATTAAGTTTGTAAACTATTACGTGTTGCTTATCCCTGCAACATAATGCTTTTTTAAACTCATTGATATGATCATAGGAATAATTAAAGAGTTACATGACGGCCGGATACCCATCGTACCTGATCTTGTCAAAATCTTAACTGAAGCTGGCAACAAAGTATTATTTGAGGCCGGTAGTGGTGCATCGGCACACTTTTTTGATGCTGCTTATACAGAGGCTGGTGCCAAAGCAACCACAAGAAACGAAGTGCTGACCACGGCAAATGTGCTTGTTACAATTTTTCCGCCAAGCACCGAAGATATGGCAGCTATGCAGCCCGACACCATACTATTTTCACAATTTCAACCCTATTTTACACTAGATCAAACTCAGGAAGCAGCCAAGCACAAGCTAACAGTAGTGAGTCTGGACATGATACCCCGAATTACTATTGCCCAATCTATGGACGTGCTATCTTCCATGGCGTCTATTGCTGGTTACAAAGCTGTTTTAATGGCAGCAAATCACTTGCCCAGGTATTTTCCTATGCTTACTACTGCGGCAGGAAGTATTCCACCCGCAAAAGTCCTCATACTTGGAGCAGGTGTTGCCGGTTTACAAGCCATAGCCACAGCCAAGCGATTGGGCTCGGTAGTTGAGGCATTCGATACCAGAGCCGCAGCCAAAGAAGAGGTGCAAAGCCTGGGTGCTAAGTTTGTAGAAGTAGAAGGCGCCAAAGATGATAAATCAGCAGGAGGATATGCTGTAGAGCAAACCGAAGAATTCAAACAAAAACAACAAGCATTGATTGCTGAGCGTGCTTCGCAGTCAGATGTAATTATAACTACAGCTCAGGTAAGAGGCAGAAAAGCTCCGATATTGATCCGCAAAGAAGCCGTAGAAAAAATGAAGCCCGGTTCAGTTATAATTGACCTGGCATCATCAACTGGTGGCAATTGCGAACTTAGCCAGGACAATAAAACCATCGTGCACAATCATATCACTATCATTGGAGATTCTGATCTATCGGCTAAAGTGCCTATGCATGCCAGCCAGCTATTTAGCAAAAACATTCAAAATCTGCTAAAAGTATGTCTAAAAGGAGATGTGTTGGAAATTGATCTTAGCAATGAAATTATGAAATCAGCCTGCGTTGTTCACAAAGGTGAGTTACTTTACGGAAAATCTTAAGCGCTTATCAATATGGAATTATTATATCAATTTTTAGCGGAAAATATTATGATGATCTACATCCTATCCTTTGCTATACTGCTGGGCATGGAAGTGATCTCTAAAGTACCCACGGTATTGCACACGCCACTTATGTCGGGTGCCAATGCAGTAAGTGGCGTGGTAATTATAGGCGCCATCATTCTCATCAGAAACGCAGCACCTACGGACTACCTCATGCTTAGTTTGGGTTTTCTGGGAATTGCCCTCGCCATGATCAACGTTGTCGGTGGTTTTGCTGTTACCGACCGTATGCTCGATATGTTCAAAAAGAAAAAACGGTAAATTCTTTCAACTTTAGCCTCACTAAACTATGCCATTCATAGACTTTTTATATCTCATTTGCATCATGCTTTTCATATTTGGGCTTAAAGGGCTGAGCCATCCCGAATCTGCTAAAAAAGGCAATCTGCTTGCAGCCACCGGTATGGGCTTTGCCATTCTAATAACTTTATTTTATCCGATTGAAACCAGCAACAACAATTATGCATGGATCGCCGCCGGTATGTTGGTAGGTGGTATCATCGGACTTGTAGCTGCAAAAAGAATTCAAATGACCGCCATGCCCGAAATGGTATCGCTCTTCAATGGTTTAGGTGGTGCATGTTCTATGCTGATTGCCATTGTCGAATTTCAAAACATACCAGCTGGCACAACTATGCTCAATGGTACGGTCATAACCATTTTGTTCGCCTTGTTGGTTGGAAGTGTATCCTTTTCCGGATCGATTGTCGCCTGGGGCAAGCTCAACGGATCTTTACGAGATGCACTCGTGCTTCCTAAGCCCCAAATCATCAACCTGGTCATGCTCATCGCTGTGATCACTACGGGTGTATTGATCGTATTGGAACCTGGCCCAAATAATACCTTGTTTATGATAATGCTGGGTATATCCATTCTCTATGGCATTACCTTCGTTACGCCCATTGGTGGTGGAGATATGCCTGTGGTGATCTCATTACTCAATTCTTTTACAGGTATTGCCGCAGCTATTGCCGGTCTCATTTATGGTAACACCGTCATGATCGTAGGTGGTATTCTCGTAGGCGCTTCGGGCACTATACTTACTGTGCTTATGTGCAAGGCTATGAACCGCTCCCTTTTCAATGTGGTTATTGGTGGTTTTGGCGGCGGAGGGATCTCTGCCGCGAGCGATCGTGAGCAGGTGGTAAAAGAAGCCAGCTTGGGAGATTTAGCTATTCAATTAAAATATGCCTCCAAAGTATTTATTGTTCCAGGATATGGACTTGCCGTAGCACAGGCGCAGCATGCTTGTCATGATTTGGAGTTAAGTCTCGAAAAAGAAGGTGTGGATGTAAAATATGCCATTCACCCCGTAGCTGGCCGCATGCCTGGGCACATGAATGTGCTGCTTGCAGAAGCAGATGTTCCCTATCCTAAATTGTTGGAGCTTGAAGATGCCAACGCACAATTTGGTAATACTGATATTGTATTAGTAATTGGCGCCAATGACGTAGTAAATCCTGCTGCAAAAGAAGATCCGGGAAGCCCAATTTATGGAATGCCCATTTTAGATGTCGAATTGGCAAAGACAGTTATCGTTTTGAAAAGAAGTATGAATCCCGGATATGCAGGCATTGAAAATCCTTTATTCTTTGGCGACCGTACTAAAATGCTTTTTGGCGATGCTAAAGATTCATTGACGAAATTGAAAAATGAGTTGGCAAATGCTTAATGGTGATTAATTGAAAATGGGTTATGGGCGTGCTTTCATAAGACGTTTATAACCCTTATTCTTAGTTCATAATTACTATCTCCAATATGGTGCTAGGTTCGTTTGTGCCCAATATTAAGTAGCATCACGCTGATCCGTGTCTCCACTCAGCCATGATTCGTATCCCCACGAATCATCTCCCACGTATTATCCTCCCCCCTGTGGCCGGACCTTCGCTGTCTTTACCCACTATGCTTGTCATCAGGCAAGTACTCAGCAATAAAAAAACATCAATTTATATTGTATTGGTGGTAATTATGGCAACTGCTTCTGGGTGGACTTTTGGTAGTTACTTTTAAATATTTCAGGTATTTCAATATTACCTTACGAACCAAGGAAAAATATCGATTAATCTGAATAGAATCCAATGCATTAAAGCATGTAATAGCATTGCAAGCCGGGAGGATGTAACAATAGCAGAATTCTATATTGAATAAAATTTTTCCAGTTAGCTTTTCACAAACTAAGCAAATAAAAAAGGGCATCAGAAATTACATTCCAATGCCCTTTTTTATTAAATAAAATTTTTAGTTCTATCTCTTAAATCCTAATACGCTGCCACCGCAGTGCGTTTTTGAATCTTGAAAAGTAAAGGTGATATAGTAAATACCTGTTGCATTGCAAGGATAGACTATACCGGGATAAAATTTCCCGTTCATAAAATTAGTTGAAACCATTTGTCTGTTTGAATCATACATAGTCACCACAATACCATCAGTACCATCACTCGAACTACATAAATTCAAAAAGTATTGCGTGTCTTTACTGAACACATATGAGTATTCAACTTTCGTTTTGGAACCTCCAAGGCCATCCACTTTAAAGCTTTTAAGATAAGTAAAGCCATCTTGCATTTTTGACACACAAGCCTGTGCGAGACCATCTCCATCGCATTGTGCATTAGCCTGGCTTGACCCTACCAGAACCAAAACCAATAAGCTGGTATAAAAAATTAGTTTTTTCATAGAATTTCTATATGTGTTATGAAATCACTTTTCCTCTGATTGCAGAAACTCCACGTCGGATTTCCTGTACATTTTCTATTGTAATATTGGTAGTGGTAGAACTATTGTCCTTGATCACCAGCATACCGTTGACTTCCTCAAAAGTAGGCTCAGCATATTTATAGATAATCTCTATTTTAGCGAAGGACTTTTCGAGTTCGAGTATTTCTTTGTGCAGATCGGCAATAAATGGGTCGCTAATGTAGAAACCCAAAAGCAACTTGATATTATCTAAAATAATTTTTTGCTCACCAATTTTTTCCATCAATTCCAGGTTGTCTGGGTCTTTGCTAGCTACCTGACAAGTAATATGCAATGCTTCTAGCCAGCCTCCTGTAAGTATGAGTACACTTAAGTTGGCACGCTGATTTTCTTGCAAGTAAGAATTAATGCTATTAAAGTTTTGCGTGGTAATAAGCAATAGAGAATCGAGATTCCTACTGTTAACAGCCAGACGCTTAATGGTACCAAAATCAAAAAACTGTCCGATACTGAGTTCATCCGCCAACCCCTTTATGGAGTTGAGATAAAAGAGTGCATCTTGATTTTGCTCATAAATATTAGCATAGCCAAGGTCAGTACCATAAATACCAAGGTTGAGTGCCTTTTCGAAAGCACTGTTGTACTTGGATGTATTGTTGGGATTGTTAAGCATGTCAAAATCATACTTAACACCAGAATTCTTGAGCATGTAGGATATCTCGAGTGGAGATGGAATGAGCTGAATAATATCAGTCATCACCTCTTTGGAGATAACCGGCTGCTCCAAAGAAAGGGAGTCGAGTTTAGCAATCAATGCTTTTTCGTCAGCTTTTTTACTGCCACCGCAAGCACTCATCACAATAACTGGTAGCCAGAGGAGTAATCTTTTCATAAGTGATAAATTTGCTTCACAAAAATAAAAATTTGATAGATAGTACACATACCTAAAGCGATGGTAAAAGCACACAAAACTTACAGGCATTATTATTATTGATTTCTTTGTCCAAAAGCATTTAGTGCTTTTCTCAACCACTCCTTATACAATGCCAAATACAAGAAGGCTGTCATGATCCACATCACGATCACGTTAAAGGTAAAAGTCTCAAAATATATACCCAAGAAATGCTTTTGCGGTGCAAAAAAATGTGTCCGGTAGTCCAATAAATGTGATGGATTTGCCGGTGGTGTATATATAGGATCTATTTGCTGAACCAATCTGCCTTTGTACTCAATGATTCGATCTTTGGCATTCAGATTCCTTACTAAATCTGTAAGGCTTTCATTCATATATCTATTTTTATATTCATTAAGATCATACTCTGAATCTTCCTGATTTTGCAAAAGATATATCAATCTTTCCTTTTTAGCTACGGCAAGATTAAATTGTCCAAGGTAATGGTTGTTAAGACTGTCCAAATAAACTCCAACAGCACCTCCTGTAGCGGCATTAAATTTTTCAAAAGATAAATCTTGATTTAAATCCAGATTGCCAATGCCAGTTTTTACAGGCTCGCTTTTTATTTCATTTCTGATAACACTCAGATATCGCTCGACCCTTGGCTTGATTTTTTCATCTTCAGAACCTGCATTATCTATTGCATAATTGAGTCGGGTGCGCATTTCTTTAATCCAATACGAAGCTTTAAAATCAGCTTGCATTTCATCAGATTCAAAACCATAAAAAGGTCTTTGATAACTATTGGTTTTAAATTGCTCTACAGCAATAGCTTCATAGGCCCATCTTGACGACATAAAATCTGCTACCACAGGCACCTTACCCTTAGAACTGATCAATTCATTCAATTTATCAAAATTGAAAAGCAAGCCGGACAATACCATTTGCGGAATGATAAGAAAAGGAATAAGAATATAAGCTGTAACAGATCTGTCAAAAGCCGAAGATATGTTAAGTCCAATCACATTGGCCTGGCAGGATATGCTAAACAATACCAGCCAGTAGGTTAGGGTCATCTCATGGATCGACAATATGCCATTACTTACAATGGTAAAAGTGAGCGTTTGCACAGCAGATAGTGAAAATAATATCACAACCTTGGAGAGTAGATAACTATTCCAGCTAAGATTGAGGAAAGACTCACGCTTTAATATTTTCCTGTCTTTTATGATTTCTTCGGCACTTACCGTAAGGCCTATAAACAAGGCAACAATAACCGCCATCATTATAAAGATAGGTATGTTGTCGTTGAATCTAAATACGTAGGCGTTGCTGGTAGGGTCGTTTTTGTACCTAATGATAAATGCCAATAAAAAAGCAAGAATAGGCGCCTCTAAAAAGTTGATGAGCATGTATTGCTTGTTGGCAAACTTCGATAGCAAGTCTCTTTTGGTAAAAATGACTGCCTGCGAAAGCCACGTAGGAATGACCAAAGATTTTGGTGGCAGCTCTTTTACCTCTTCAATCTCATCAATCTTAAAATGCTGTCGATAAAGCTCATTCCAGCCCTCTGGTGTTATTTTTCTTCTATTGGTAAATTCACCATATTCATCAACAACCTTGGCGTCGATTATATTAAATATTTGTTCAGGGTTTACATTGCCGCAAGCCGGGCATTGCCCGCGCTCACTGCCAACCTGATTGGTTTCTCTTTTGAAATAGGTAACTGCCTCCACCGGCGGACCATAATATACCGGGTACCCACCGGTATCCATTATGATCATCTTATCAAACATTTTATATATATCTGATGATGGCTGGTGAATAACGACAAATATCAATTTGCCTTTGAGCGATAGTTCCTTAAGCAGGTCAATTACATTCTCTGAGTCACGAGACGACAGCCCGGATGTTGGTTCATCAACAAATAAAATGGCTGGTTCCCTGATAAGTTCCAAGGCAATATTTAAGCGCTTTCTTTGACCACCACTTATGGTCTTGTCAAGTACGGATCCTACTTTTAAATCTTTTCGTTGGTCTAGCCCTAGATTAGTTAGGGTCGAAATTACTTTATTGTGAATTTCTTCTTCGTTCAGATCGGCAAAGCAAAGTTTAGCATTGTAGAAGAGGTTTTCGTAAACCGTGAGTTCTTCAATGAGCAGGTCGTCTTGGGCTATGTAACCCACTACGCCTTTTATAGCCTCAGCATCTTTGCCATTGTGCGCTATGCCATTAATCCGGATTTCGCCACTGGTTGGGGCGTGTATTCCTGCGAGTACATTTAATAAAGTAGTTTTGCCTGCACCACTGGCACCCATTATACCAATGAGCTTTCCAGGGCCTTCAACAATATTTACATCGCGTAGACCTATGGCTCCATTTGGGAAAATCAGGTTAATGTTTTTACCAATAAATGATATATTGCTGAGTTGGCTTTCAGATGAAAAATGACTTACAAAATCACTGTAGTAAAGTGCATCTCCTTTCGGGGTTTTGAGTGTACTACCATGTGAAAACTGATTTGTAAAGCCTGGTTTAATAATGTATCCGTTCAGGTTGATTTCTTCGCCACCGAGGTAACGAACAAAATACATATCGACACTTTTGACCCTTACGAACAACAGCTCACCATCAATATCAGAAATAATCTGACGGGTATGACCCAATTCTTCTTTATGTTCTTTGTGTACCAGCAATAGTTCAGAATGATCAATCAGATTTCCCGATTGATGCAGAATAAAACTCTCGATGAGTTTATATTCATCCTGTTCTATATTAAACACATCAGAAACGGTATTGATGATTTCCATTCTTTGCTCAGTAAACTTTCGGTCGGCACCAACAAGCTCAAGCAATTTGAATAGTACAACAATTTTTTGTTTCTGCGTTAGTGTTTTATTGATCTTCTTGCAAATGGCCAGGGTACGAACCGAATCACGTACTGATGTAAGTCGTACTTTACCCTTCTTTTCCTTTTCTTCGTTTTTCAGACGATCTTCTTCCAAAAACTGGTCGTAAAGCGCTATATATTCTTTGATAGATCCCTGATCGAGATCCTCTTTGAACATGCTTATGACGTAATTCCGCTCATTGTCGGTTACGCCGCCATCTTGCTTGGTTATAATGGCAAAAAGCTGGGTTAACGCCTTTAGAATTTCTTCACTCATACCTAAAAAAGAAAAAACGAGTTACTAAATCATCCGAAAAAACGGAGATCCTATCAAAAATATGTTTAGTAAATTGAGGCAGTGCACAAAGAATGCACCTTACCAAAAGCTACTAATACGACTTAAATTCAAACTCCAGGTCGATCAGCTCTGAGAATTCTTCGCCGGCTTCTTCCATGTCTTCATCATCTTCGAAGAAATACCAGTGGATTTTTACACCGTCGATATCTTCGAGTGCCGAAAGGGTATCGAGTATAAGTTTTGAAGAGGCTGTATTGAAATACTCGAGTTTAAATACAAATATAGTTTCGTCGAGGGCTTCGCTGCCGTATCGTTTTATCCAATCGATTACCGGATGGTAAAATTCGGCGGCATCTTCTGGCAATGAACGGCCAGATATTTCAAATATGCCATTTCCCTTATCAAAGAGTATTTTCGGGGTATCTTCAGTTCCTTCTAAGCTTAAAATTTCCATTTTATTTACTTTTATAATGTCGTTTCAATTGTAGCCTGTACTAAATTAATTGTTTTGGCAAATTGCCGTATGCACAATTAAAGCGGGCAAGTTTTTGATCAGTTACGCGCCACAGTAATTTTTAGTGAGAAAAATGAGAGGTCACCTTCCATTTTTTCAAAACTAAATTCCAATGGTTTGCCTGATTTTCTGGCCATATCTACAAAGCCAAGTCCGGCACCACCTTTTTCTGTAAGACCGGTGCTGCCCTTTATTATGTCTTTGTATAGGTTCTTTAAACCCTCTTTGTCTAGACTGTTTATTCTTTCGAGTTTTTCTTTCAAATCACCTACAACTTCTGTTTTTACAGGGTTGCCTGAAGTAATTATATAAGAATCTTCCTGTTTGCCAATCATAAATATAGCTGTGTTGCTACGATTGATTTCAGGAATGTGCTCTTCATTGTATTTCACAATGTTTTGCAAACATTCTACCATCACGTTGAAGACTTTGCGCTTTATGCTTGATTCTTCTCCAACTGAATCCATGTTACGTTCCGCCATTGCGAGCACCGATTTAGTGATCTCCTGGGTAAATTCTCCTTCGTAAACAAGGATTATATTGTTATTCAGCATCATTTGATGCAGGTCAAAAATATACCTCATGTTTCATTTATTAGTTTTGACTGCTAAAAGTTAAAGATTTATTCACTGTTTCCATTTTGCTTAAAAATTACACTGCTTTATTCCAAATTAAAAGCATAATTAAAATTTAACACCTATCAGCAGCACATCATCCGTCTGTTTTTGATCTCCTTTCCAATCTTCCCAGACCTCATCACAAATGGTGTATTGATCCATCATTTTCTTTTTATAATTATCTTTTACAAGATCGCGAAGTCGCGCAGGACCGAATTTTCGGTTGTCTGGGCCTCCAAACTGATCTGTAAATCCATCCGAACAGAAATATACTGCATCTCCCGGATTCATTTTTATGGTTGTGGTCTGAAAATTAGTTTGGTTTTTATAAACCCCACCACCAATGGCAAATTTATTTCCTTTTACTTCATTGAGCTCACCACCACTCATTACGAGTAAAGGTCTGTGTGCTCCAGCATATGAAACTTCATTTTTCTTCAAATCTATACGACAAAGCGCTATATCCATACCGTCTTTGGTTTTTGAATCTTCCTGATCCTGACGCAGTGTTTGCGTAACACCCTGGTCGAGCTCATCGAGTATCAAGCCCGGATCGCTGATCTTGCGGCCTCGCACTATTTCGTTGAGCAGGAAGTATCCAATAAGCGAAATTAATGCACCTGGTACTCCATGACCTGTACAATCGACAGCGGCAAAATAAATGACACCATCTACACGCAAGAACCACGGGAAGTCGCCACTAACCACATCGCGTGCCTTGTAAAGTATGAATGATTCTGGCAAAAACTGGCTAATTATGGCATTGTCAGGAAGTATGGCGCCTTGAATACGCTTGGCGTAGTTTATACTTTCTGTAATCTTTTTATTCTTAGACTGAATTTCTAGTTCGATAAGTTTCCGATCTGTAATATCATGCGAAACCACCAACACTGATTCAACCTTTTCATTTTCATCAAACTCAGGTATGGCGTTTACGTTCATTACCCTTGCACCCATTTCCGATGGAAAGTCCATTTCACGGGCCACCTTTTCATTTTTCGATTCTACCTCGCGCAAAATACTTAACCAGCTATCTTTTACAGAATCGTCTATGCTAACATCCATTAAGTTACGATTGAGAAAGTCATGCGGCTTGTAACCTGTATAAGACTCGATCATTGGGTTGATGTAGAAGAAGTTGCCTTCGTGGTCGAAGCGGGTAATAAGGTCTGGTGAGTTTTCAGAAAGTGCTTGCATTTTAGAGCGCATTCTTTCTTCAAGCTCAGCACGACGTCTTTCTGTAATATCCCGACTATTGACTACAATACCCTGAATGGCAGGGTCAGACAACAGGTTGGTAGCAGTAGCTTCCAGCCATATGGTATCACCATTTTTCTTAGTGTATTCGTATTGTACTGTACAGCTCTCGAAAGGATTACTGATTACATCTTCAAACATTTTCTCGAAGAAAGGTGCACCTGCTGGATGCACATGGTCTTTGTCGCTGGTGCCAATAATATCGTTTTGAGGATAGCCAAGAATTTTTTCTACCGATGGACTTATATACCTCACTGTGAGATTTTCTTCATAAATAGAGATAACCTCAGAGGCGTTCTCAAGAAGAAGCTGCATCCTGTTTTGTGTGCGGTTTACTTCTTCTATTTGATCTTCAAGCCTTTGGTTGGTGCGTCTCAGTTCTTCTTGCGTAGCAGCCATTTCCTCAGCATTTTGTCTCAGAATCTCCTGCTGTTCTTTGAGTTCATTACTCATTTTCTGAGATTCTTCAAGCAGCCTTACAGTACGGGCATTTACCTTTATATTGAATATGGTGCGCGCAATAATCACACTGATTTCTTCTACAAATTTTATCTGCCGCTCAGTAAAACGATTGAAGCTGGCAAATTCTAACACACCATAAACTTCTTCTTCTGCTATCATTGGAGTGATCAGAAGACAACGTGGACGCTTGTCGCCCAGCAAACCTGAAGTTATGGTTACATATTCGTTGGGAATCTCGGTGCGTAAGACAGTATCTTTTTCGGCAGCCGCCTGACCTACAAGGCCTTCGGCAAATTTAAAGCTCGATTTGAGGTATTTCTTTTTATGGTATGCATAGGCGGCAGTCATATGAATGCGGCCGTCTTCGCTATCTTCGTCGGCAACTACATAAAAAGCGCCCTGTATGGCTTCTACTTTTTCTGTTATAAAAGCAATTACCTCATTGGCCAGGTCTTCAATCTGATTGTGCGATCGAAGGATCTCACTGATTTCAGCTACACCAGTTACAATCCAATTTCTTTGGGCATCGCGTTTTTCATTTTCCTGAAGGCTGTTACGCATTTCAACCAAGGCATTACCGAGCATATCACCTTTACTGAGTGGTGTAAAGTCTGCATCGAATTGCCCCTTTCCTATACGTTCTGCGAAATTTGCTGTGCGACGTAATGATAGTACCAACTCATTGGTAGTTTCGGCCATTTGACCTACTTCATCATTGTGGCGTTTTTCAATCTGATCAGGAAGTATCCCCTTCGATATCATACCCATAGAGTCGCGAAGCTGAATCAGTGGTCCAATGAAATATTGCGAGAAAAGTATGGAGATAAATAGACCTATTACAAGAATTATAATAGACCAAAGCAAGAATCTTTTTACGGCAAATATGCCATCTCCCTGTATTTCGGCCAAATCAATTTTTACGATCAGTCCGAGACCCGGGTCTTCAATGTGTTTCCATACTGCAAAGGTGCGCTCACCACGATAATCGATCGTATAACCGGCTCCATTTTGTCCTTCAACAGCATTTATGGTCGCTATTCCTTTTGTTTTATCATCAATAAAAGGCCCCTTTTCAAGAGCAGCCTCAGGTTCGAATTTAAGCGGATTTAAAAATACTGCCCGGCGATTTCTCTTTTCTGCCAAAATCACTTCTACTGTTTCGCCCAAGTGCAAGGTATTTTCCAAAGAAGCATACAATTGTGTAAGATCCTTAAAAATAAAGACCATGCCATCATTATTGCTGTTTTTGCGGCCAAATACCATACAGAATTTATCTTTAAACTTAAAGACACTGCTTTTATAAATGCCTTCAGCGCTAGACACCATCTGTGGTTCAAAAACCGGAATGATTTTGCGAATATTGTCTTCAGAGATTTGAAGTGATTTATATTTTATGTCACCATCATTGTTGGTGATAATGGTGGCCATAGCATCTATTCCACTTAGTAATGGCTCCACTACATCAGCAATGGCGTTATCTTCTTCGCCATCATCTCCGAAACTAAAATCATCATCATCATCGTCGTCCATTCCCATATCGAAGGCAAACCCGAATCCATCTTCTTCCTCTTCTTCGTCGCTACCTGCGGCACTCAGCACCAAGCTGGGATTTCCAGCAATAAATGAAACACTTTTTTCCCCTTGCGAAACAAAGGCTTTGAACTCTTGAACTTTGAGTTCTGAAAGTGCTGATAGATTTTTTAGATATCTTTCTTCAAGGTTACTCACGCGCCCCTCGTAAGAGAAATAGGCTGCCATAAGGATGGTAAACACCACCAGTGACAAAATGAGCCCTGTTAGTTTTGTTCTTATGCTTGCTTTCCTAAACATCGGTTTCTTTACCTTAAAGTCTTATAAAAAAATTCTCTTATTCTTTTTTTCCTTTTTCTGCTTTCTTTTCTTCAGCAGGGGCTTGTTCCAATCCCATTTCAGGAAGTCTCAGTATCTGTTCTACTAATTCGAGTTGTCCTGAAGTGAGCTTTTTGAAAGAAGCAAACTCAACGACAGCAAGAATTTCTTTTTTGGCTGAAAGCACTGGAAGTATGAGTAACTCTGTCGGCGAAGCACTTCCCAGCCCTGAAATCACTTTCAGATATCCATCGGGCACATCGCTAATCAGCATTTTTTTCTTTTCTTTGGCCGCCTGGCCTACCAAGCCTTCTCCATATTCATATTCAATACTTTCACTATCTGCCAGGCTAAATGCATAGCTCGACACCAGCTTCACCATCCGCTTGCCTTTGTCTGAGGCCGGTAAGTAAACCGCTCCCTGGCATATCTCTGTCTCTTTGCCTACGGCAGACAACATAGCCTGAAACTTCTCTTCCTGGTTTTTGACAGCGGCAAGGCGCTCTTTAATTTTTAACAGAGCGTTCTCATCAATCTGAATATCTTTCCTATCGCTTTCTTCGGCTTTTTTGCGCTTTTCATCCTTTTGTGAGCGCTCCACATAGACTATTTTTTCCTTGCCTTCAGTTTTGGTTACCAATAGCAGTGAAAGTATAATAGCCCCAAGACCAAAAAGCGAGGTCACTCCTATAATAATTCCTGATCTTACAACAAGGGGTTTTATCTCGTTTATAGCTTCAAAATCGAGCTGGCCTGAGGTAAGTGCTATATCCCTGGGTAGGCTGTATAGCGAAACCAATGTAAAAATGACACCCAGAATGTAAAAAATCACAAGTAATACATTAATTCTGCCGTATGTCGATTTCATTATCTGTACATTTTATATAGTTCATTCAAAAATCTTATTATCTCATCTACTTTAAGAATGTAGTCGATTTGAGTTGCTGCAATTGCCGCTGCCGGCATAGTATCGATCATGCACTCTGAAAGTTCTTGTGCGATAGTTAAACCGCCTTTTTCTTTAATTCTTTTCATTCCCAATGCACCATCTTTATTGGCGCCTGACATTAATATACCAATGAGTTTATCTTTATAAACATATGCTGCCGACTCCAAAGTAATGTCTATTGAAGGTCTTGAGTTATTGATCATTTCTTCCGTAGACAGCGAAAAGGTATTTCCAAGTTCTATAGACAAATGATAGTTTGCCGGAGCCAGGTAAAAGTTACCTTTTTTCACACCTTCTTTGTCGTATGGTTCTATCACTGGTTTTACACTTTTGATTGACAATGCTTCCATAAACCCTTCCCTTACATGCTTGAGTCTATGAAGACACATGATAACTGGCAATGGGAAATCTGGTGGTATGGCAGATAATATTCTGGTAATGCCCTGAAAACTTCCGGCTGACCCCCCTATAACAATTGCCTTATAACTATTATTTAAATTGGAAAATCTCATTATAGAGTGCTCAAAACATTACCAATCTTTACCTTAATCTTTAATCTTTTTATATACCTTCTCTTCATTGTTGACCACTATAAATCGATTCGCAATCTCACACCAAATCAATGATTCTTTTGAGCCAATGGCCAGGTACCCATATTTGAATATACTTTCATGAAGCTTTTTCAATACCTCATTCTGTAATGTCTGATTGAAATATATCATTACATTCCTACAGAGTACCAAATCAAATTTATTGAATACAATACCATTTACAAGGTCATGCTTTCTATAAGATACATCCTTGACCAATGATTTATCCATATAAGCTTTTCCATTTTTCACTTCAAAATAATCGCTCAACTGAGTGTTGCCTTGAAACCTCACATAGTTCTTCTCGTTAAGTTCCATATTTTTAGCAGGATACACACCTTCCTTGGCTTTTTCGAGTATTACGTGGTCAATGTCCGTAGCAATAATTTTACAATTGTCCAGTATGCCCATTTCTTTAAGCATAATGGCCATTGAGTATACTTCTTCTCCAGATGAACATCCTGCATGCCATATACTTATTTTGTTATGGTTAAGCAAAATGTTGGGAAGCACCTTGTCACGCAGCTCTCGCCAAAAGGGAGGGTCGCGAAACATCTCGGTTACATTCACGGTAACTTCTGATAAGAAATCATCAAAAAACACCTTATCATCAGAAATTCTGGCAATGAGTGTATCAAGGCTTTGAAACTTGTAAAGCTCTAATATCCTCGACACCCGGCGCTTGAACGACGAAATCGCATAGTTTGTAAAATCGTAGCCGTACTTATTTTTAATAATATCCGTAAGCTTCCGAATGTCGACTATCTGTATCTCCTGCATTTTAAAAACATTACTTCGGTCTAGTACCTTTCTATTTATAAATTAATAGAATTTCTTCAAAATGTGCATTTTTTCATTTTTTATGCTTAAAGGTTACATGCACTTTTAATATCCGTTAAGCATTTACATTTTATGTAGTTGTGATTATTCCGGTAGTTATTACGAATTGATGATAACAAAAACCATTACTGCATCTACATGGCATTTGGCCTTTTTATTCATTAGCCAACATCTTTGCAGGCACGACACTTTTTGCCTTTTGCCTATGCAAGGTTAGTAAATAATGTGCTCAACAATAGTTGAACTTTGGGGTATATCTTACAGAAAGACACATAATAAGCTAAAGTCAACAAGAATCAACTTCAATGCCCGTTCATGGTTACTCAGACTTATATTGATTTTTTACAAGAAGGTTTTTGTTGGATATTGTTGTATTTAAATTAAGTTTATCCAGAAACAACTCCATTATGAATAAAATATTGATTTTAGGCGCAGGGCGATCGAGCAATTATCTGATAGATTACCTGGCAATGCAAGCAGAAACTGAAGGTTGGAACATTACTTTATGTGATTTGGATGAAGGTCTTGCCAAGGCCAAAGCAGCTCCTTACCCAGCCGTAACTTCCCGGATGCTTGATACACAAAATACAGAAGAATTGATAGCAGAAATAGAAAATGCTACACTGGTAATCTCAATGCTTCCTCCCTTTTTGCACTTTAAAATTGCTAAAATCTGTATTGAAAAGTCTTCAAACTTTGCCACTGCCTCCTATTTAAGCGATGAAATACGAGCGCTGAATGAAGAAGCAAAATATAAAGACTTAAATTTTGTAATGGAATGTGGCCTTGATCCCGGGCTTGATCATATGTCGGCAATGCAAGTTATAGATGACCTCAAGCAAAAAGGACTCAAGCTTACTGCTTTTGAGACTTTTACAGGTGGCTTGCTTGCTACAGAAAATGAAGACAATCCATGGAATTATAAATTTACCTGGAACCCCCGCAATGTAGTTTTGGCAGGACAGGGTGTGGTTAAATTTATTCAGCAAGGTAGGTTTAAATATATCCCTTACCATAGGTTATTTAAACGAACAGAAATGATCCATATTCCTAAGCATGGATATTTCGAAGGATATGCCAACCGCGATTCACTCAAATACCTGGATGTATATAACCTGCATGGCATTAAGACCTTGTATCGCGGTACCCTAAGACGACCAGGCTTTTGCGATACTTGGAACATATTTATTCAACTTGGAGCTACAGACGACAGCTATCAAATGGAAGATGTGTCCAATATGACGCACAGACAGTTTATCAATTCATTTTTATCTTACAATCCGTTCGATAGTGTAGAGTTGAAATTGGCTCACTACGCCAATATAGGCATGGAATCGCGAGAAATGTATATGCTAAATTGGCTAGGCATGTTTAGTGATGAACTTGTGGGCTTGCAAAATGGTAGTCCTGCTCAGGTATTGGAATACATACTACGAAAGAAATGGACCATGAATGATGCTGATCAGGATATGATTGTAATGTGGCATAAGTTTGGGTATGAAGATGAGGGAGAGGAAAAGTGGCTCCATTCTCATATGATTGTAAAAGGTGAGGGTGGCGAAAAAACAGCTATGGCAAAAACAGTAGGTCTGCCGTTAGCCATAGTTTGTGAGATGATCATGAAAAAAGAGATAAAGACTAAAGGAGTAATGGTGCCTATAGCAGCTGAAATTTATGAGCCAACCTTGCAAAAGCTCAAAAAATTTAATTTATATTTTGAAACTTATACGCCTAAATCATAGCCAAATAGCTCACTTAGCATCCAGACTATTTTTTAATGATTCGGATTACACTATGTCTGGAATAATGTCTTTACAATTTCATAGATTTGCTTAATTAATTATAATAAACTTGTGCGATCAGGAGTTTTCGTCCCATATCACGCAGTTTCCTTTCGTTTTAATCTATGAAAACCATTAGTGATCCGAATATAAAGGTAATCATACCTGCATACAACGAAGAAGAACCTATTGGAATGGTGTTAAATGACATTCCCAAAGATTTGGTTTCGGAAGTCATCGTTGTAGATAATGGTTCAACTGATTTTACAGTAGAAATTGCCAATAAATTTGGTGCAACTGTTTTGCATGAGCCTAAGCGGGGTTATGGATATGCTTGCCAATGCGGCATCGACTACCTCAAAGAAAAAGAAGCTATTGACAGACCCGATATCGTAGTTTTTTTAGATGCCGACTACTCAGACTTCCCTGAGGAAATGTACCATTTGGTCAAACCTATTATTCATGATATGAGCGATTTGATGATAGGCTCTAGAATAATTGGGCATCAGATAAAAGGTGCCTTACCAGTGCATCAACGTATTGGCAACTGGCTAGCAACCAAGCTCATTTGGCTTTTTCATCATATCCGATTTACAGACATAGGCCCTTTCAGAGCTATACGGTATGAATATATTGCAAAAATGCAACTGAAAGAAAAAACTTATGGCTGGACTATTGAAATGCAACTCAAAGCAGCAAAAATGAATATACGCTGTGGAGAGGTGCCAGTGAAATATCGACCCCGGGTCGGCCAATCAAAAGTATCAGGAACATTCAAAGGATCAATAGGTGCTGGCATCTCAATTTTTAGCACCATTTTCAAGTATGTTTAATGCATAATCTAAACCTAATTGTTTGCCAAAAGCAGATAAAATAATCAAAGGATGTTTTTAGCTTTGCAGATTCGGTTTTATAGATGAGTTTTTATTTAAAACCCTGTACCTGGATGAGGAATATATGAAAGTACTTATTCCTTATTTGCAAAAGAAATTAAATATAAATAGATGAATACGAAAAAACGCCTATTTCAAGCGCTGGCTTTTTTGCTTTTTTGCGGTTGTATTGCCCAAGGTTGTGCCTCACTCATGTCTGTGGCCGGCATTGCAGGTTGTAAATTTAGAATGGAATCTGTAAGCAATACCAAACTTTCAGGTGTGAATATTCAAGATAAGCCTAGCGTAAAAAGCCTTTCTTTGAACGATGCAGGGAGGTTAGCCACGGGCTATCTCAATAAAAACCTACCTCTTTCTTTTAACCTGAATCTCGAAGGCACCAATCCTAATGCCAGAGAAGCTGCATTGCATGGCTTTGACTGGATACTGCTAATTGATGAAGTTGAGATGGCGCGTGGTCGTCAGGATCAACAAATAAGTATTCCAGGCAATGATGGTAAGAGCCTGATTCCTATGAATATATCACTAAATTTATTTGAAGTGCTATCGGATCGGTCTAGAGATGCTTTATTAAATTTTGCTTTTAATCTGGCAGATGATAGTGGCACACCCACACGCTTAGGAATAAAAATAAAGCCTACTGTTTTTGTACATGGCGTTGCATTGTCTTATCCTGAATACATAAGCCTCGGTACTTCTTTTTAATGCAGGATTTTGTTCAAAGCTTTGATTTGTCTGTAACCAACTGGACATGGCTGGTTATTTGTGCACTTTTTGTTGGTATGTCCAAAACAGGTGTTTCCGGTCTGGGCATGCTCATTGTACCTATTTTGGCAACTATTTTTGGTGGCAAAGTGTCATCCGGACTGTTATTGCCTATGCTTTGTATGGGCGACATTTTTGCAGTTTGGTATTATAATCGTCACGCAGCATGGGAATATGTGCTCAAACTATTACCAGCAACCATTTTAGGTGTATTGTTTGGGGTTTTTGTAGGAAACCAAATTAACGATACACAATTTAAAGCCATTATCGGAGGCATGATTTTTTTGGGGTTGGTTATTATGATTTGGCAAGAAACAAGAAAAGTAAAAACTGCCATCCCCAACAATTGGGCATTCTCTTCTACCGCTGGCTTGTTGGGCGGATTCAGCACAATGATTGGCAATGCTGCGGGGCCTATTATGGCTATTTATTTACTAAGTACAAGACTACCTAAAAATGCATTTATTGGCACCGGTGCTTGGTTTTTTTTAATCGTCAATCTTTTTAAAATACCCTTTCACGTTTTTATTTGGGATACAATAACCTGGCACAGCTTCTCCCTCAATGTATTGGTTTTTCCAGCCATTATGATCGGTGCCTTTCTTGGTATTAGGATAGTAAAAATAATCCCAGAAAAACCCTATAGAATTTTTGTGATCGGTTCTACAATATTGGCCTCGCTTCGGTTATTCTTTTAGAGCAATTTTGAATTCTTAACATTGCATATTCATTGGGAAAATAATGCCTAAAAAAGAAAAGGTGAGACAATTGCCTCACCTTTTACTTAACTACCAACCGCACTAT
>DAIQNU010000013.1:2958-20858 GCA_036788235.1 Cyclobacteriaceae bacterium | reverse complement strand
CGTATTCATATCGTGATTCAATAGAATAGACGAAGCCTTTCTTCATCATTTTTTCAGGTAATTTGGCCGATACGTCAAATTTGACTCTATCGTTGTGTAACTCTAAAGGATCTGGCGTTACTGTTAACTCCTGATCTTTAGCCATTTTAAGCATTTTATTCAACGTACAGCTTGAAAAAGTAACTGTTCCGAGAATCAATAAGGCATAACTAAGTGTTCTCATTGGATCCGTGTTTTATTAAAAGTTGGTTTCGGGCAAAATTATCTTTAAATTTTAATTATTCCAACATTCATATAGAAAAAGATCTTTATATTGTTGTGATTTTTAAATGATGTATGGTTAAGGTCTAAAATGCTTGAAAATGAAAAAAATACAAAAATTTTTCGAACAACAGACATTTGGTGTTTGTACGCGTCTTGGCGATAAATTAAATATACCTAT
Source organism: Cyclobacteriaceae bacterium (assembly GCA_036788235.1). Taxonomy (GTDB): domain Bacteria; phylum Bacteroidota; class Bacteroidia; order Cytophagales; family Cyclobacteriaceae; genus JAFIEV01. Next base: position 20,416 of record DAIQNU010000013.1, on the reverse strand, counting down.
TGCAAGCATTAGGATTTTTTTTATATATTCTTCATTTATCACTTTTGGCTCTCCTATTATATTATATATGGGTCTTGTCTGGATTATGAATATCCGACAGCATATGCGAAGAAGAAACAACAGCTTGTGGTACTCTTAAGTATCTAATTCACTGAATTTTCTTTTCTTCTGAAAATAATATAACCATACAATGGAACCTTTGATTCGGCCATTTCTTGGCATCCCCTTTATTTTTTCTTTTGATCTAGACTCAAAAACAAGTGATAAGTTTAGGATAATATCCATATGTGCCTGAATGATAGCTATTGCATTTTTTGGACTTTTTTTGAGTATATAGTTAATAAATGCTAATATATCCAACATCCATCGCAAGGGCAATTTCCATAGTAAAGCAGTAAAAGGCAGGTGTTTTATGAGTAAAACCATACTATTTCTAAAATTTAAAAATGTCTTTCTGGCATTATTTTTTGGCAATGTACCTCCGCCAACATGCCAAACCACTGATTTCGGACAGTAAAAAGATGCAAACCCATGCTTTTGAAGCTTCCAACAAAGATCAATTTCCTCCATATGGGCAAATAAATATTCATCAAAGCCACCAAACCTGTGAAAAAGTTCTGATCTGATAAGTAAACATGCACCAGTTGCCCAGAATATTTCCGAGGATTTATCATATTGCCCATGGTCTATTTCTGTGATTTCAAAAATTCGCCCTCTGCAAAATGGATATCCCAGCGTATCGATATATCCACCGGCGGCTCCAGCATATTCAAATCGATCTTTTTGATGCCAACTTAAAATTTTGGGCTGAACTGCTCCAATTTTCTTATTTGTATCTAGGAGCTCCTCCATGGGAGCAATCCAATCGGCAGACACCTCGATGTCCGAATTGAGTAATAGATAATACTCCGACTCTATTTTATTTAATGCTTTATTGTATCCCCCACAAAAGCCATAGTTTTCAGCAAACTCAATTAGCTCAAGTTGCGGAAAATTATTTTTTAAAAAACTTACTGAATCATCGGTAGAGCCATTGTCTGCTACAACTATCTGATATCCGGCACTGTGTAGAATTACGGTAGGAAGAAATCTGGCCAGAAAATCCTGACCATTATAATTTAGTATGACAATAGTCAGCTTCGACATTAAACCATATTACCAAAGTCCATACCTGGTATGTTGGGCATCATGCCCGATGTAGATTTTTTAAGTTCCTCTGAGGCCATTTGCTCTGCCTCATCCATAGCCTTATTTACAGCAGCTATTATAAGGTCTTGCATCATTTGCTTGTCCTCCTTTGCTATTATATCTGCGTCCACATCAAGGCTCAATAGTTTTTTCTTACCATTTACGGTGGCTTTAACCATACCTGCACCCGACTCGGCGGTTAAGGTTAGGTTTTCAAGGTTGTCCTGGGTTTCTTTTAGTTTTGCCTGAACTTCTTTCATTTTTCCCAGCATTTTGGCCATATCCAACATATTCATCTATATATTTTTAGTTTGCATTACAATAGGCAAAAGATATACTATGCCTCTTTTTATTTAAATGTGTTTGCTCTACTTATTTGAGTGTCTTACTTCTAATATTATTTAAACTTCTCAAGCACGCGAGGCAATTCACCAATTTCTATAGTTGAAATACGAATGCAATGAGACTGACGCCTACCTTATTAAAATTATTTCTCCGGTTTTTATTATTTTATTTCCAGCTTCGTCAATTAACTGAGCATTGTAAACGTATGTACCAGATGGTGCGGGTCTGCCTCCTGCCTGTCCATCCCATCCTTCACCCAATTCTTCTGTTCGAAATACAAGCTCACCCCAGCGAGTATATACACGAAAATCAACATCACGTACAAACTTACTTTCAAAAGTAAAAATATCATTCAAACCATCACCATTAGGTGTAAAAGCATTGGGAAAGAAAACCAGTGCCGGCAAATTAACCAAAATCATGTTTGAATGCACAAAAGGCAGGTTCATTTCAAATGGTTGCACCAATATTCGTACCTGTATTTGCTGGTTTTGGAGTAATTCTACATCTAGCACATAGCTCGTATCTGAACCCACCGAAACATTTTCTATTTCCAGGCCTGACAAATCAGAGATTTGAACAACATATTCACTTACCCCGCTTTCCCAACCTTCATATTCGGTCCATGTTAGCAATCCGGCTTTGTTGTACCTTAATAGTACAGGGCTAGCAATAATACCTGCACCAGCAAAATTACCACAAAGATCCTGATAATTTATTCTATAGTTGTATTGGAGCGATCCCGGCCTTACTTGCGAATCGGTAAACTCTGTTATTGTGGTATTGCCAATACTTGAAAACGCTCCTGATTGTTGACCTCTCTTTAATATAGTGTAGGTAAAAGTTTCGCCACCGGGTGGATCGGGCCATTGCAAAACAATATTATTGCCTTCTACATCTGCCGAAATATTATTGACCTGAGGTGGTGATGCTCCAGAGCTTGCTGTAATACAAACTTCAGAAGATATGCTAGTTTTATCCGCAGAAATATTTGCTTCTATACTATAACAATAGGTACTGCCACATACTACGTCAGTATCTATATATGAGTCTTGACTGGGGTCGCTTATACTAGTTAATAAAGTATTACCTTTATATATATCGTAGCTTAGTACATTGAGCGGGCTGCTGTTCCAGTTAAGATAGTTTTCTTCGTTATCGCTATCCAAAGTCAGATTAATACTACATATTTCATCGGGGTAATGAACACTACTGTTGCATAGATCCAAGGCACTAATTCTAAAGCAGTAATAATTATCTAATGTGTTTAGATTTTCGATGGTATAATTTACAGCTGCATTGGTACCAGGAATGGTATCTATCGGTATATAAGCACCGCCATTTATGCTATACTCCAATTGGTACAATGTCTGTTCGCCTGTAAAAAATTGTAAATCTATAACACCATTTAATGCATCAAGGTTAGCAACTGCTGCACTTTGAAATGTAGCCGGTGCCAAGGTACCCGTTAAGGTAACATTAGTAGATGAAGTGCCACATGAATTATTTGCATCAGCTGTTGATAATGCCAGGCCATCTGCTAAACCATATACCTGGATGGTAAAATCGCCCAATACACCATAATCATGTTGAGCAATTTGACCCCGAACAAGGCTTGTTTCATTGCCATCGCCCCATTCGATAACCCAACCATTGTAGTCATCATTTCCGGGAAAAAAAGTGAGGGAAGTACCTTCACAGTTTACAATACTATATTCTGGCTCTGTTGGATCCAATACAGTTACCATTACTGTATCTGTCCGTGGAATTACATTTTGAATAGTTTGTACAATATAATATGTGCCAGGTGTATTGTAGGTATAACTAATTAAATTAGTATCGTCATTTCCCCCAACTACATTTGGATCATTATAATTATAGGTTCTAACCTCAGCAGCTGGAGCAGTGGATTCATCGATTACATGAACCGTAAATGGCGCACACCCTCTATCAGATTCTACAGAAAATTTAGCTCCATTACCAAATGCATGAGGTAAAGAACCAACAGTGGCTGCAAACAACAGAATTAAATAATATGTAATGCGCTTTTTCAAATGGCGTAATAATATTCTAAACGGTAATAAGCGATTCTAAAATATCTTCAAAACTCAATTGTTGTTGTTCGCCACTTCCCAGGTTTTTCAATCCATATTTCTGACTTGCCACTTCACCGGGGCCAGCAAGCAGTACAAACGGGATCTGTTTTTTGTCCGCATAGGCGAACTGCTTTTTCATTTTGGCGGCTTCAGGATACAATTCCGCTGCTATTCCGGCTGATCTTAGTGTTTGCAATAAAGCAAATGATTCATTTCGGGTTTCCTCAAAATGGGCTATCAACACCTTAGTATATGTTTCTGCTACTTGGTTAAAAAGTGAAAGGTCTTCCATTACATCATATATACGATCTACACCAAAAGAAAAACCAACTCCTGAAACCCCTTCCAGACCAAACACACCAGTAAGATTATCGTATCGACCTCCACCGCTAATGCTGCTAGTTATACTACTATTAAGCGCTTTTACCTCAAAGATAGCGCCAGTATAGTAGCTAAGTCCGCGTGCCAGGGTGAGGTCAATTTCTACATGGTTTACTTTAATGCCGCTAATATTTATCAAATCCAAAATTTCACGCAACTCTTTCACGCCTTGCAGACCAGCATCAAATCCTTCGAGAAATTTCGCCATTTGATCAAGTTTGGCGCGATTATCACCAGAAATAGTAAAAAGGGGCTCAAGACGGCTTATAGAATCATTGGATATTCCATTGGTAGCTAGCTCTTCATATACTTTTTCTTTTCCGATTTTATCTAGCTTATCAATGGCCACACAAAGAACGTTTTCCATACCAGGTGCTTGTATTGCTTCAGCTATAGCGCTTAGTATTTTGCGGTTATTTAATCTTACTACATAGGTTTCAATCCCTAAATTATGCATTACTTCATGGATCATGAGCAAGTTTTCGGCTTCACAAATTAGTGAATCGGTTCCTACTACATCAGCATCGCATTGGTAAAATTCACGGTAACGCCCCTTTTGCGGGCGGTCGGCACGCCAAACTGGTTGTATCTGATATCGTTTAAAGGGAAAAGTAATATCGTTTCTGTTCATGACTACAAAACGTGCAAAGGGAACCGTAAGGTCATAGCGAAGCCCTTTTTCTGCAATCATTGGCATCAACTGCTTGTGATCATATTGACCATGATTGTCACCAGTAGCCGAAAGAAAATTTCCTGAATTTAAGACTTTAAACAAAAGCTGATCCCCTTCATTGCCATACTTGCCTGTAAGAACGGAGAGATTTTCCATGGCAGGTGTTTCCAAAGGCATGAAGCCATATTTCCGAAACGTCTTTTTAATAGTATCAAAAATAAAATTGCGCCTGATCATTTTATCAGGGCCAAAGTCTCTAGTACCTTTAGGTATCGATGGTTTATCCATAAAAATAGGTGTTCATTTTCAGCCAATTGCAAAACTAATCAATCTATCTTTGGCTGTCACTTATCATATTTAAATAATTTTGTTGCAAGTTTTTAAAAAAGAATTTCATTTGCTACATTTGCAGTCCATTTTCGAAATCAAGACATCAAAAAATGATAGTAATCAACGTTAAAGAAAACGAATCAATTGACAAGGCGCTGAAAAGATTCAAGAAAAAGTTTGAAAAAACAGGCGTTCTGAAAGAAGTGAGAAGAAGAAACTACTTTGAGAAACCTTCAGTTACCAACCGCAACCAAAAATTGCGTGCTGCCTATCGTCAAAAAATGGTTGCTGAATTAAATCAGTAATCAACCATTCTTATTCTTAAAGATATTTGTTAAGTTTAGGTTTCTGGAAGCATCCGGAAACTTAAACTATGACAGAATCTTTTATTAAATACATTACCTACGAAAAACGCTTCAGCAAGCACACGATTTCTTCTTACGAAAACGACCTGAAGCAATTCTATTCTTTTCTTGCCAACGAACATCCAGACATTTCACTCACTGAAATTAGTCATGGCATCATAAGGCAATGGGTCGTTCACCTGGCCGAATCAGGCATTCTCAACAGAACAGTCAATAGGAAAATAACCTCTATCAAAAGCTATTTCAAGTTTTTGCTTAATCGGGGATTCATCGAAGAAAATCCGACTACAAGAATTCATATTCTTAAAACCCCAAAATCGCTCCCTGATTTTATTAAGCTTGGCGAAATGGATGATTTGCTATCCTCAGATCATTTTACAGATGATTTTACTGGAAAACGTGACATGGTGATTTTTGAATTGCTATATGGTACAGGCATCAGGCTTTCCGAATTGATACACTTAAAAGAGGCTGATGTTGATTTTACGGGCAATCAGATCAAGGTTTTGGGCAAGCGAAACAAGGAAAGAATAATACCCATAACCCTACATCTGCGATCTTTACTCAAAACTTACGTGGAGCAAAAAAATAGCCACCTTGGGAGTAACGCATCCCAATACCTGATCGTTACTATACTAGGAAAACAGAGTTATCCTATGATGATTTATAGAATAGTGAATCAATACCTAACCTTACACACACATGTCGATAAAAAGAGCCCTCACATATTACGCCATACATATGCCACTCATTTACTTGATAAAGGCGCAGAATTGGCCGCAGTAAAAGATCTTTTAGGCCATCAAAGTTTGGCCGCAACTCAAATTTACACACATAATTCGCTTGGCAAACTCAAAAAAGTGTTTGAACAAGCACATCCTAAAGCTTAAGTTTAATCTTTAAATTTTGTAACCATGAAGCTACAAATGCATTCAATCCGTTTCGATGCAGATCAAAAACTGCTTGATTTTATTCAGAAAAAGGCAGACAAACTTGATACCTTTTTTGACAGGATTATTGATGGGGAAGTTTTTTTAAGAGTCGAAAAGGACAACGCTCAAGAAAACAAACACGTTGAGATCAAATTAAACATACCGGGTAGTCAACTTTTTGCCAAAGAAAACTCTAAAAGTTTTGAGGCCGCCACAGACCTGGCTATTGAAGCTTTACGACGACAACTTAAAAAGCACAAAGAAAAATTAGCTGCATAATTATTGCATAAAAAAAGGGGTTTGATGTCCCTTTTTTTATGCAATATGTTTTGAATTTTTATCTCTCTTCTCAAATACCAAATGCTTTTTTTACAGTATCTACATAGTCTAGTTTTTCCCAGGTAAATGTTTCTACTGTTTTCGTAACATCCTGTCCATTGACTCTGAACGTCAGATCTTTTATTTCAGGAGTACGTCCCATATGCCCGTAGGCTGCGGAATCAGAATATATAGGTTCCAGCAATTTCAATCTTTTAATAAGTGCCGCTGGGCGCATGTCAAAAATCTCAGAAACTTTTTGTGCTATAGCTCCATCATTCATATTTACTTTGGCAGTACCATAAGTATTTACATAAACACCCATAGGCTTTGCCACACCTATGGCATAAGAAACCTGCACGAGTATTTCATCTGCCACACCAGCAGCTACCAGGTTTTTAGCTATATGCCTGGTCGCATAAGCAGCCGATCTGTCAACTTTTGAAGGATCTTTGCCAGAAAATGCACCTCCACCATGAGCACCCTTACCACCGTAGGTATCAACAATGATTTTGCGACCCGTTAGGCCGGTATCACCATGTGGGCCGCCAATTACAAATTTCCCGGTAGGGTTTACATGATACTTAATATCCCCATCAAAAAGCTTCTGCAAATTTGGTTTCAATTTCGCCTTTACTCTAGGTATTAAGATGTTTATGATGTCTGACTTGATTTTTTCAAGCATCTTTTTCTCTTCATCAAAATCATCGTGCTGCGTAGACACTACAATGGTATCGATACGAATAGGTTGATGATCATCATCATATTCAATGGTAACCTGAGATTTTGAGTCAGGCCTTAAATAAGGAATTTCTTTAGCTTCACGACGAAGTGCAGCAAGTTCTATCAATATTTTATGCGACAGATCCAATGCTACTGGCATGTAGTTTTCAGATTCGCGTGTGGCATAACCAAACATCATACCCTGGTCGCCTGCACCTTGCTCCATCTCTTCTGAGCGCTCAACTCCCTGATTGATGTCAGGTGATTGCTCATGTATGGCTGAAATCACCCCACAAGAGTTAGCATCAAAAAAATATTCTCCTTTAGTGTATCCAATGCGTGTAATGACATTTCGCGCAATTTGCTGTACATCTATATAGGCATTAGTTTTAACTTCACCGCTTATCACGGCCAGGCCTGTAGTAACTAAAGTTTCGACAGCAACTTTTGAATGTTTGTCGGCAGCCAAAAAATGGTCTACCATGGCATCGGAGATCTGATCGGCAACTTTATCGGGGTGCCCTTCCGAAACTGATTCTGAAGTGAATAAATATGGCATTATGCTTTTGATTATTTTGCGGCAAATATAATGCAATATGTTTTAAAAAAAGAAATTTGTGTTTAGTACCCATACCACTATATTTGTCCGAAACTTACCCCCAAGTGAGTATGGCAATTTTTAAAAATATTAGTAAAAAAGTAGCGGAGGGTATCCTAACTATCGTAATTGATAGACCTGACAAACACAATGCATTAAATCTTGCAACACTCAGCGAGCTAAAAGAAGTAGTGCTTGACAGTTATGATAATCCTGATTTACGTGGTATCATTATAACAGGGGCAGGTGAAAAAGCTTTTGTAGCCGGCGCTGACATCAAAGAATTTAAAGACCTTACAGAAGTTAATGGCCGAAAGTTTGCCGAAAATGGTCAGGAAATAATGGGTCTTATTGAAGATTGCCCCAAGCCTGTAGTTGCAGTCGTAAACGGCTATGCATTGGGGGGCGGTTGTGAGTTGTCGCTTGCTTGCCACATGAGGATAGCTACTGAAAATGCACAGTTTGGCATGCCTGAAACCTCACTGGGGCTTATACCAGCTTATGGTGGCACACAAAGACTGCCAAAATTAATTGGCAAAGGTCGGGCTTTTGAATTAATGATGACCGGTGAAATGATCAATGCTCAGAAAGCCATGGATTTTGGTATGGTAAATTATCTCGCTACCAACAAAGTGGATGCACTGGATCTGGCACATAAGCTAATTCTAAAAATTGCTGGCAATGCACCTTTGGCGATAAGTATGCTCATTAATTGTGTAAATGCGGCTTTTTCTGCTCAGGAAGACGGCTACCTTATGGAGGCCAATAGCTTTGCCAATTGTTGTAAATCAAAAGACTTCAAGGAAGGAACCCAGGCTTTTATTGAAAAGCGAAAACCAAAGTTTTTGGGTGAGTAGTTGAAGTAAAATGTAAATGGGCAAACTCACCAAATTAGCCGGCGAAACTGCCATATACGGCCTTAGCAGCATCATTGGCCGCGCCATAAATTTCATATTAGTTCCTTTTTATACCACAGCATCCATTTTATCTGTAGTGGACAATGGTGTACTAATTGAAATGTACGCCATAGCAGCTTTCCTGAATATTGTGTATTTATTTGGCATGGAAACAGCCTACTTCCGCTTTGTTTCAAAAAATCCTGCTGGCTCTAGTGACGTTTACAACACAGCTTTTACTTATATTTTTATTTCGAGTATCCTACTGTCCGGAATTTTCGCGCTCTCTGCTACCCCAATTGCAAATTGGCTGGAATTTCCAGGCCGAAATGAACTTATATATTGGTTTGCAGCAATTCTGGGTATCGACGCTATAGTTTCCATTCCATTTGCTCGATTGCGCTACGAGAAAAAAGCAATAAAATTTGCTACCATCAAGCTGATCAATATTTTTCTCAATGTAGCTCTGAACGTATTCTTTCTGTATTTCTGCAAGAACGTCTACCATGGAAATTTCCTTGTGGCGTTTCAACCCTTTGTAGATTTGATTTACAACCCCAATTATGGGGTTGAGTATGTATTTATATCGAATCTCATAGCCAATTTTATGTATTTGCCTCTTTTAGCCAGAAGCTTGGCTAGAACTAAAATTTATTTTGACCTGCAGTTGATCAAGCCGATGTTTTACTATGCCTTACCTTTAATGGTAATGGGTTTGGCCGGTGTAACCAACGAAATGTTTTCAAGATCATTACTAAAAAAACTGTTGCCTGATGACTTCTATCCAGGTCGAACAGCCCAGGAAGCGCTCGCTATTTTTGGCAATTGTTATAAACTTTCATTGTTTATGTCTCTGGCCATACAGGCATTTCGCTATGCAGCAGAGCCCTTTTTCTTTGCCCAAACCTTAGAAAAAGACACAAAACAAACCTATGCCAATGTTTTTTATTACTTCGTCATATTTGGGCTCTTTGCCGTATTAGCCATTTCACTCAATCTTGATATTTTAAAAGTAATCTTTTTGCGCAATCCTGTCTACTGGGAAGGGCTCCATGTAGTACCGGTATTATTATTTGCTAATTTTTTTCTGGGTTTATATTACAACTTTTCTATTTGGTATAAGGTAACAGACAAAACGATTGTGGGAACCATTATATCAGTTACGGCGGCTGTTGCAACTTTATTACTCAACATTTGGCTCATACCATTGGCTGGTTATGAAGGTAGTAGCTATATAACGCTTGCAGTGTATCTCGGCATGGCAATTGCTGCATATTTACTCGGACAAAAAAGCTATCCGGTACCCTACAATGTAAAAAAGGCAGGATTTTATCTTTTATTTACTTTGGCACTTTTACTTTTAGGACTAAATTTAAAAATCGAACATACCATTTACAATCAAATATTTAAGGAGTTGTTAATCGTAGTATTTCTGTTGGTTGTATTTTTTCAAGAGATTAATCCAAAAATAAAATCATAAAAAATACTTAACTTTGCCTTAAAAATATGTGTTTTACACTTGGATAATTGTAAAAACTCAATAGTAACACATTAGATCGCATTCGGCATAGTAAACAAAACTATTTAGATCCTTAACATAATAAGTAGGTATTAAGTCGTTAGATGTAGGAATCGGCGTTTTTAAAGGCCTTTTTTTGAGTCAATTAAAGGATTAGCACGACAAGGTAGAGTTCAGATGAATTTGAACCTGATTAAATTAATGATGATTAAGAAGATGAAATATAAAAATCATATAGGATTATCGCTTTTCAAATTTTTTGTATTGATGTTCTTTTTGCTACCATATGCAAATGATGCAATGGCTCAGCGCGAACGTAATAAGAAAAAGCAAAAAACCGAAAAGTTGCCCATTCTAAAGAAACAAGGCAAAACAGATGCACATCTATCTGAGTATTATCTTATTGAAGCTGAAAAATACTTCATACTCGAAGATTATCCCAAGGCATTTGTTTTATATCAAAAATCATTAGAGTATGATGATGAAAATGCCACCGCTTACTTTAAAATAGCAAGAATTTATCAGCTCAGCGAAGATCAGGATAAAGCATTACTTAATGCAGGCAAGGCACTTGCACTCTCGCCAGAAAATAAATTTTTCTACTTACTGGTCGCCGAAATCTACACCCAACAATCAAAATTTGCAGAAGCAGCAAAGGTTTATGAGGACTTACTTGAAAAAATAGATAAATCTGATGAGCATTTATTTGATTTGGCTGCCATATACATGTATCAGGAAAAGCTTGATAAAGCCATCGAAACTTATGACAGAATTGAAGAAAGTTTTGGTATGAATGATCAAGTAACAGCTCAAAAACAAAAGCTGTATCTTGCACAGAGTAATCTACCAAAGGCCATCAAAGAAGGCGAAAAACTTATTGAGGCTTTTCCTGGCGAAGCTAAATATGTGTTGAGTCTTGCAGATATACTAAGTTCTAATGGAATGGAAAATGAGGCTATTCCCTATTTAGAAAATTTGTTGGAAATAGATCCTAATGAACCAATGGCCAGCATGATGCTTTCGGATATCTACCGAAAGCAAGGTAAAGTCGATCAATCAAATCTTTTACTTCAGCGAGCATTTTCAAACCCCAAGCTTGACATGACATTGAAGCTGCAGGTAATGCTAAAGTATATTGAAAAACTTCCCAATGAAGATGTTTTTGAGTTATTGGTAGACCTGGGCGACAAACTCGTGGAAGCTCACCCCAATGCGTCTGATGCCTATGCCATCAATGGTGATTTGCTAATGCGAAACAATAATAATAACGAAGCGCTGGAAATGTATGAAAAAGCCATTGAATTAGGTGCTTCCAATTATAGTTTATGGCAGAACGTATTGCAACTCCTTAGTCAAGCAGAAAAATTTGAATCTGTAGCTGAATACGCCGATAAAGCTATTGAACTATACCCAAATCAGCCCTTGTTGTATTATTTTTCAGGCACTGCTTACATGGTAATGAAGTCATATGACGATGCCATTGCCAACTTGGAACAAGGAAAAAAACTCTCTGGAAAAAATGATGAACTGAGAGCCTATTTCAATGCGCAATTAGGCGATGCTTATTATCATGTAAAAGATCATAAAAAATCTGATGCGTCTTACGAAGCCGCACTTCAGCACAACCCAAACAATGACCACGTTCTAAACAACTACAGTTATTTCCTTTCGCTTCGTAAAGAAAAACTCGATTTAGCTAAAAAAATGTCATCAAAGCTCGTTAAAGCACATCCCGAAAGTTCGACTTATCTTGATACTTATGCTTGGGTGCTTTATCAAATGGGCGAATACAAAGAAGCTAAAGTCTACATTGAAAAAGCGTTGGAAGTAGACACCAAACTCAGTGGAACCATTATTGAGCATTACGGTGATATTTTATTCAAACTTGGAGATATAGAATCTGCTGTTAATCAGTGGAAGCGTGCTAAAGGAATGGATGAAACATCTGAGCTTATAGATAAAAAAATAGCAGATAGAAAATTATATGAATAAGCGCCTGATCATCCTGCTGTTGTTCTTTTCAGCCGGTTTTTATTCATGTAAAAGAGAAATAACCCGAGCAGCACGAGATGTATCCGAAATAAGTGTTGAAGAAATTGATTTTGACTATTTCACTTCCAGATCCAGAATTAGCTATGAAGAAGGCTCCAAATCTTTGAGAGGCATAGCCAATATGCGCATCAAAAAAGACAGTATTATCTGGATATCCATTACACCTTCGATTGGCATCGAGGTTACAAGAGTTATGCTTACAGCAGACTCTGTGGTTATCATCAATCGAATGGAAAAAAACTTCCTACAGGTCGATTATAAAGAACTTAGCAATACTTTTGGGATTGATCTTGACTATGCAATTATTGAAGCAGTACTTTTAGGCAATCTCACTATCCCATTACAGGACAGTGACAAAGTTCAACGTGATAATAAATTTTTGAAAGTAAGTCACAATGATGGTTTTTTGATAACTGAGAGTTATATTAACAATCAAAATAAAAAACTGGAAAGCTTGAATATGCGTCAAACGGATTCACAAAATATGCTAAATCTGAAATATGGGAACTTCCAGAGACTTGAGCAGTTTCTATTTGCCCATCTTTGCAAGGTCAAGCTGAATTACGAATCGCATTTTGGTCAAACCGAAACGCTATTGGAAATCGAGCATCAAAAACCAGAATTATCAGACAAACCGTTGAAATTCCCCTTCAATGTTCCCTCAAAATATGAGCGCAAATAAACTTTTTTACTTTACATTGAGCTTAATATTTTGCCTTTTTCTGGCAGGTGTGTTGCAGGCTCAAGACCGAAAACAACTTGAAAATGAAAAAAAAGAAGCTCTAAAGAAAATAGAAGAATCTCAAAAAATACTTAATCAGACTGAGCACAAACGCAAAGCAAGTATTGGACAGTTATCCGCACTCAATCAGCAGCTCAGTGCCCGTAAAAGCCTAGTGAGCTCCATGAGTAAGGAAATAAGTCTTCTCAATACACAAATCGGCCAAAATGGACTCGTTATTGAATCTCTTGAAAACGACCTGAATAGTCTAAAAAAAGAATATGCGGCTATGATCTATGCCGCACAAAGATCTAGCAATGCCTATAATAGGCTTACCTTTATATTTTCTTCTGCTACCTTCAATCAGTTGGTAATGCGGTTAAAATATATGGAACAGTATAGTCAAGCCCGAAATAACCAGGTAAAACTTATAAATCTTGTACGTAATCAATTGGTTGCCGAAAGAACCAATCTGGAAAATCAACGGGAGGACAAGCAACAATTATTAGATGAACAAATTGCAGAAAGTAAAAAAATCGAGTCTTTGCATCAGCAACAAAACACCTTGGTGGCATCACTAAAATCTCGTGAAAAAGAATTAAAGGACGAAATTGAAGCCAGGAAAAAAGATGTAGGAAGGCTCGAAAACCTTATTTCTCAATTTCTAGCTTCAGAAATGAAAAAGGATGGCACAGAACTGAAAGATTTGAGTGTTGACGTTAAGAATCTTTCTACCAATTTCGAAAAAAACAAAAACAGACTGCCCTGGCCCGTTTCACAAGGATTTATTTCAGAACATTTTGGGATAAATGCCCATCCGGTTTATCAGCGAATCAAACGCAAAAATGATGGTATAAATATCCAAACCACGGCTAATGCTACTGTAAAAGCAGTGTTTGCCGGGGAAGTGAAAATGGTAGCTGTAATACCCGGCGACATGAAAAATGTTGTCATTGTGCAGCATGGCGAATACTTTACGGTATATGCCCGTCTCAAAGAAGTAATGGTGAGAAAAGGGCAAAAAGTTGGCGCAGATCAATCCATAGGTACTGTAAATACTGATAACAGTGGCGTTTCTGAAATACAATTTCAAGTATGGAAAAATGCCGAAAAACTAAATCCCGAAGATTGGTTGGCTAAAAAATGATTTTATTCAGATGTTATTGAAAATAAAACACCAGGTATTTGAGTTGAGACTTGCATACATGTCTTATGTTGTTTGGGCAAACTTTATTTTTACAAATCAAATATTACAAGTCAAAAAACCTTTAGCATTAGGAATATAACAAATAAACTTACCTCTCATTTGAGCGGGAGATAACTATAGCTATATTTACAAGATTAAACAAAATAATAAAATGACAGGAATTATGGGTACTGTATTTGCAATAATTGGAGGGTTAGGCCCTTGGGAAATCACCCTGATTGTTTTGGTGTTGTTGATTTTCTTTGGTGCTAAGAAAATTCCTGAACTCGCAAGAGGATTAGGTAAAGGCATTCGGGAATTTAAAGATGCAACTAAAGAGATCAAGGATGAGATCGAAGATGGTATAAAAGAGACTGAAAAAAAATAAAGACTTTTGGAGCCTATCCGATCCTATACCGACATCCAGAGACTTTTACAAAGTGGCACGATATCCTGTGAAAGGATAGTTGGCTATTACCTTGAAAATATTCGCGAAAAAATGCATTTAAATGCATTTTTGGAAGTCTATGCTGATGAAGCACTTGAACATGCTCGTCAAATTGATGCCAAAATCAAGAATGGAAAAGCAGGCAGACTCGCTGGTATGGTTGTCGGCCTCAAAGATGTTTTTTGCTATAAAGACCATAAGATTCAGGCTTCAAGCAAAATACTCGAAGGCTTTATTTCTCAATTTACCGGAACAGCCGTAAACCGACTGCTCGAAGAAGATGCTATTGTCATTGGACGACTCAATTGCGATGAATTTGCAATGGGGTCGTCTAATGAAAATTCTCCTTATGGTCCTGTGCTCAACTCTGTTGATACAACACGGGTTCCAGGTGGTTCATCAGGGGGCTCTGCTGTTGCCGTAAAAGCACATCTTTGTACTGTCGCGCTTGGTTCTGATACCGGAGGATCTATTCGCCAACCTGCAGCTTTTTGTGGTGTGGTTGGTATTAAACCTACCTATTCACGGGTTTCACGCTATGGCTTGCTTGCTTATGCATCGTCTTTTGATTGTGTAGGAGTCTTTTCTAATACTGTATCAGATAATGCACTTGTATTAGAAATAATGGCAGGTGCAGATGAATATGACAGTACAGTATCAACCAATGAAGTTCCCCAATACAGTAAGAACCTTAAGTGGGAAAAACCTGCCAAAGTAGCTTATGTAAAAGAACTCATGGAAGGCAATGGCCTTCAGGCTGATATAAAAGAAAACTTAGTAGATACCTTAGATTATTTAAAAAAGGAAGGGCATGAAATTGTCCCTGTTGAATTTCCATTGCTTAAATACGCACTACCGACCTATTATATTTTAATAACGGCGGAGTCTAGTTCAAACCTTTCACGGTTTGATGGCGTGCGCTACGGATATCGAAATACCGATGCCAGAGATATTGGCAACATGTATAAGAAAACCCGCACCCAGGGTTTTGGCGAAGAAGTTAGAAGACGTATTATGTTGGGCACTTTTGTATTAAGTGCCAGCTACCACGATGCTTTTTATACCAAAGCACAAAAAGTCAGAAATCTTATTAAAAAGGAGGCTGTAAGCATTCTTACTGATCATGACTTTCTAATAATGCCCGTAACGCCTACTACTGCATTTAGGCTCGGCGAACACAATACCAATCCTTTGGAAATGTATCTCGCTGATTTGTTCACAGTACAAGCTTCTGTGGCTGGTATTCCAGCTATTTCGGTACCCAACGGTACAGATAAAAACGGTTTGCCTATTGGACTACAACTGATAGCCAATTACTTTGAAGAAGAACAACTTTATAAATTTGCACATACTTTTTTTGAAAAGGAATAATTGATTATGAAAATGGGTTTATTTGGCAGGTGTTTATGTTTGGCCATTTGTGTTTTTTTTCACACAAATATTGCATTGGCGCAAGATGATCAGGAATTGGAAGAGGCTGAATTTGTGGATGAAGACGAGGATACTGATACGCTAATCATATTTGCCGGTACTGGCTATGAACATGTGCCAGATGCTTCTTATTATGAGGTTGAAGATAGACTTTCGAAATTATCTACTCAGATTCCCATGGTTTATAATGAACGTGTAAAAGCTTTTATCGATTATTTTACAGTTAGAGATCGTTCATATACCCGCGAAGTGCTCACTAAGAAACACTTGTATTTTCCGATTTTCGAACAATACCTGGCACTTTACAATATGCCTGATGAAATAAAATACCTTTCGATTATCGAGTCAGGGTTTAGGGTAAATGCAAGATCAAGAGTAGGTGCTGTTGGATTATGGCAATTTATGCCTGCAACCGGACGGCTATATGGCCTACATCAAGACTGGTACGTAGACGATCGCATGGATCCATATAAATCTACTGAAGCCGCTTGCCGGTATCTTAAGGCATTGCATGGCATGTTCGATGACTGGGAACTTGCACTTGCTGCATACAATTGCGGACCTGGAAATGTACGTAAAGCCATGAGAAGATCCGGGAAAAAACATTTCTGGGATATTTATCCTTATCTACCCCGCGAAACACGATCTTATGTGCCGCAGTTTGTTGCTATGACCTATGTAATGAACCACACCGAAGAACATAATTTTTATCTTGAATTTGAAGAATATATTCAAGCACTAGACTACGATACCATTCACGTCAATCATTTTGTAAATCTCGAAACGCTAGCCGATCAGCTTAATCTTTGTGTCGAAGAACTGGAGCAACTCAATCCTTCGATCAAGCAAAAAGCGCTTCCTGGAAATAAAAAAGCACATGTACTGAGAATTCCCTACGATGCTCATGAGCATTTGTTGGAAAATAGACTGGCAATACTAGATTCTGCAGCTAAATCTGGTAAAGAACAAATTGACTATCTGGCTAGAAATTCTACAGGAAACGCCTATGGGAAAGAGCGAATGGTCTATACAGTAAGAAGCGGTGATGTTTTGGGAAGCATAGCCCAACGTCATGGTGTTTCAGTATCTGATCTGCGTAGCTGGAATAATATCAACGGAAATTTGATCAGGGTTGGGCAAAAAATCAACGTATGGCAACCCGCTTCACAAATTGCCAAAAGTCAACCAAGTAAACCTTCTCCTCCACTTATCATTAATGGACAAAAATACCATGTAGTACAGTCAGGAGACACACT
>DAIQNU010000013.1:668-2948 GCA_036788235.1 Cyclobacteriaceae bacterium | reverse complement strand
TTATGGGATATTTCTAAAAAGTATGAAAACCTTACCATTGATCGAATTAGGCAATTGAATAATCTCCCTGATAATAAGATAAAACCAGGCCAGAAACTGATTGTAGGTTAATTGTATGCAATAATAGTTTCTAATGTCGTTCTAGTAAAATATTTTTATTTTTCACCACAAAACGAGTAAACCATGGAAAGGCTTATTGCAAAATTTCTTTTTTTTCTGTTGACAGCTTTTTTTGCTTTCTCATGTAATAGCGTTGTTAATAAAGAAAAAAGTGATAATCTACAAAGTGCCAAAGGCGCTCCGGGAGAAGTTATACTTGTAATGGATTCTTTACTTTGGGAAGGTGAACTTGGTGTTGAATTGAGAGAGACTTTTAAGTCAAGCATACCCAGCCTACCACGCGATGAACCTTATTTTAAGGTGTCATATGTCCAGCCACAAAAATTTAACTCTGTACTGCAATCAGCCAAAAATATTATTTTCGTAACGGTTATGGATGAAAGTAGTGCAGCCAACCGAAAACTCAAAGGGTACTTTACTAAAGAGTCTCTCGAAATGATTGACAATGATCCTTCACTATACATGCTAGCCAAAAAAGATGATTTTGCCCGCGGACAGGACATTCTTCATCTTTTTGGACAGAATCAGGAGACCCTCATTGAAAACATAGTTGAAAACAGAGAAAAACTCAGGCAATACTTTACAGATGCTGAAAATAAGCGTTTGCACAAAAGCTTGTTTGCTTCAAAGCAACGCTCTGGTATCACAAGCCTGATCCAAAGCGAATATAATTGCTCTATACAAGTACCAGCAGGTTATGAAATTGCCATACAAGATACCAGCTTCATTTGGTTGCGTCACTTTAGCCGTGAAGTAGATCGGAATGTTTTTATCTACTACACCGATTACACTTCACTTGATCAATTCAAACAGGAAAACATTGTTGATCTCAGACATGAAATCACTAAAAAATATATTTATGGTGACCCTGACAATCTCAGATCCTTTGTAGTAACAGAAGAGGAAAGTTTCCCATTGTTCTCCAGAGAAATTAATTTTAATGGTAAATATACAGTAGAATTACGCGGATTATGGAAAACCAATAACATCTCTATGGGTGGGCCATTTACAAGTTATACGCTTGTTGATGAAGACACCCAAAGACTATATTATGTAGAAGGGTTTTTATACAGTCCGGGGAAAGATCAAAGAGAATTTATGCGTGAACTAGAAGTGATAATGAATACTTTTAAAACGAGTTCAGAAATTAAAAGCTGAAAATACTAAACAACCTATATGATCAGTTATGTAGAAGGAAAAGTTGACCATATAGAGCCAACTTTTGCTGTTTTAGACGTGCAAGGTTTAGGATATGAGATAAAAATTTCACTCAATACTTATGCAGATATTAAAGATTTGACAAAGTGTCGATTGCACACCTGGCTCAATGTCAAGGAAGATTCTCATACATTGTTTGGATTTTCAAAACCTGATGAAAAAGCAATATTTTTGCTATTGGTTTCGGTTTCAGGTGTAGGACCCAGTATAGGCCTAATGATGACTTCTTCGATGACAGTTGAAGAAATAAGGCAAGCCATTGCCAGTGAAGACGTTACGACCATTCAGTCAGTAAAAGGCATCGGTGGAAAGACCGCACAACGAATTATACTAGAACTCAAGGACAAAATAAGAAAGGAGGGTGTTGTACCTTTTGTTGATAATAGTGTGGCTGGCAATCTTAAAAACCTCAAAAACGAAGCTCTAACCGCACTTACTACTTTAGGAATCAACAAAATACAAGCTGAAAAAAGCCTTGAATTGATTTTAAAAAGTGCGAGTAATAACATTACTTTGGAAGAATTAATTAAACAGGCATTAAAGAGAGCGTAAAAGCTTGGTTGTGTTTTGATCGCATCGAAGTTACAGAGAATTGCCGTTTTAATAATCGGCACAGCCATTGTGAGTTTGACTTTATCTGCGTTTTCCACCAAGGGAAAAAGCCGAAATGCCTTTGTTACTGCATCCAACTCAGTACATCTTTCATCACCCGACTCTATTCATAGTACTGACAGTGTTCCTTATGAACCATCTCGCAGGCCTACATTTACCCCGCAGGACAGATTTGGAGATAAATATTTATATAGGCCAAGTCCTTCACCTCTTTTCTTACAAGAACCAGGTAGCATCAAAACTGACATAGAAGTAGATACTTCAAATACATACAATATCTATGAGCGCATTGGTGACTTAAACTACCGCCCACCATCGAGTATGAGTTTT
>DAIQNU010000013.1:0-658 GCA_036788235.1 Cyclobacteriaceae bacterium | reverse complement strand
TTGAACATCCAGCACTGCAAATGCGAAGAGATTTTTGGCGTGAGCGATCAGCTGGTCTCGATGGTGAGAGTGCTGTGAGTGTACGAAGGTTGATTCCACCCATTTACATGAGCCCCGTCTTCGACCGTATTTTTGGGGGTAGTTTTGTAGATATTCGTCCAAATGGGTTTGTGACTTTAGATTTTGGTGGCCGGTGGCAGAGGATTCAAAATCCATCAATACCAATAAGGCAACAGCGAAATGGAGGTTTTGAATTCGACCAACAAATAAGCATGAACGTTGTAGGTAAAATAGGAGAAAAGTTGGCCATTACCTCCAATTTTGACAACAACAACTCTTTTGATTTTCAAAACAGTCTAAAGGTTGAATACACTGGTTTTGAGGAAGATATCATTCAAAAAATTGAAATCGGTAATGTAAGTCTACCCTTAAAAAATAGCCTGATCTCAGGGGCACAAAATCTTTTTGGTGTAAAAACACAACTGCGATTTGGCAATCTTTGGGTTACTGCCATTGCCTCCACCCAGCGTGGCACCAACGACGTAATAGAAGTAAGCACCGGGCTCGATGGCGGTCAGGGCAAAGAATTTGAAGTGAGAGCCTCCAATTATGACGACAACCGTCACTTCTTTTTGGGGCATTTTTTTAGAGATAATTA
>DAIQNU010000012.1:5038-22470 GCA_036788235.1 Cyclobacteriaceae bacterium | reverse complement strand
ATAAATTCACCATTCGTGATGTCGCTGAAAATCCATTTACATTAAATGGTAATGTGACAACCACAGATTTTAGTTTTTTCAAGCTCGATTTAAACCTGACAGCAGAAAACTTTTCGGTGATTGATAGTGAAAACGATAATGATGATGAAATGCTTTACGGCAAACTATTGCTTAGCACAAATACTCGAATCACTGGCAATTCTGATTCCCCCATTATTGAATCTAGACTCAATATATTAGATGGCACCGATCTTACCATTATACTGCCAGCCGAAGAAATGGATCTGATAGATGATGCCAATATAGTTGAATATGTGGATTTTGATGATAACCTAAATATTGACACCTTGGTAAACCGAGCCATGCGAATTCAGCAAGCTGATACCTTGATCCAAAAGCTGTCTGGTCTCGACTTAAGTGCCTCACTTACCATTCATCAAAATGCGAAGTTTACTTTGGTTATCGATCCTCGCTCGGGTGACCATGTTTCCATACGCGGTGCCGCCAGTCTGAACTACAACATAGACCCAAATGGTCTGAGTAATCTGGTAGGAACTTACGAAATAAATCGGGGTAATTATCAACTATCATTTTATGGGTTGGTGAAAAAAGAATTTACTATAGCATCTGGTAGCAAGGTTGTTTGGAATGGTGATCCTTTTCAGGCCAATGCATCACTAACCGCCATACATACTGTTCGTGCATCGCCGGGCGACCTAATAGGTGCTCAGGGAACCAACCAGCCACGGTTGCCATTTGAAGTGGCCATCAAAATAAATGGCCCCATTATGGAGCCCGATGTAAAATTTGACCTTGACTTGCCTGAATCTGAAAAAGGAAGAAATCCGCAGGTGGTGAACAGGCTCATGTGGATGCGTGATCCTGAGCGAGAATCAGAAATGAATAAGCAGGTATTTGCTTTGTTGGTATTTGGCAGCTTTATTTCCGACGAATCGGGTGGTAGCAATCCAAATACAATGAGCATGGCCACCACTGCCGCCCGTAACAGTGTCAATGGATTGCTTTCTGAGCAACTTAACAGGCTTTCGGGCAGATACATAAAGGGAGTGGATTTAAACTTTCAGCTTCAAAGTTTCGAAGAAGGAGAGCAGGCAGCTAGTAATGACACCCGCACAGAGCTATCAGTTGATGTAAGCAAGTCTTTTTTGGATGACCGCTTAACAGTAGAGGTAGCCGGTAGTTTTGATATAGAAGGTAGTGAGCAACAGCAACGCCAAAATACAACAGGTCTAGAACCAAATATTGCTGTTCTATATCAACTGACTGAAGATGGTAGATATAGGTTGCGAGCTTTTAGAGAGAACATTTTTGATGATTTTGATGGTGAATTATTCCGTACAGGTATAGCTTTTATTTTTGTGCGCGATTTCGATAGTTTTGGCAGACCTAAAAAAAAGAATAAGAGTAAAGAGAATAAGGAAAAGCAAGAAAAGCCTGAGGCACAAAAACCTCAGGAAGATGAAAAAGAAAACCCGTGACCCTTTTGTATACTCATTTTAAAAAATATAATGTAACCCAGCTGATGACACTGGTAATATTATGGCTAGCCAGTTGTACGGGGCTCCGAAAAGTCCCTGAAGGGGAATACCTATATACTGGAAGCACCATTCGCTTTGACACCGATTCAGCATTGGTTAATAAATATTCGCTCGTCAATACGTTGGAAGATCTGGAAAGCCCAAAACCCAATACAAAGCTACTGGGTATGCGGCCATTTCTTGTACTGCACAATATGGTACCAGAACCTAAAAAAGATAAAGGTGTAAAGCACTATCTCAAATACAAAATAGGAGAAGAACCTGTGTATCTGTCGGATATGACAGTTAAAGGCACTACACGCCTCATTGTCAACCGTATGTATCATCATGGATATTTTAACAATAGGGTAACACATGATGTAAAGCAGAAAAAGAAAAGTGCTCATGTAGTATATAATATCGAGCCACATATCCCTTATCGTATCGATACTGTGGGCTTCGATTTTGAAGGGGCAGGTTTTGAAAATGAAATTAGCGACTTGTATGAAAATACACTTCTTGAAAAAAATAAAGTTTACTCGCTCGACTTGCTCAAAAAAGAACGAATACGAATTACTGAAGATTTACGCAGTTTAGGTTATTATTTCTTATCAGCAGACCATTTTGGTTATAGAGTGGACACTTCAAATGCCAACTATACAATAAAATTGCAGGCTTATTTGAAGGATGGAACACCATCTGATGCACTTAAGCCTTTCGACATAAATGACATCTGGATTCTCGCCAATTTCAATTACGACAATTACCAGCCGACTGACACCATTATTACAAAAGATGGATACAAATATTTACAAAATAGGGCTGACTTTAGACCAGAGGTCATAGCCCGTTCTGTTTATTTAAAACGCGATGAGCCTTACTCACGCAGAGATCACAACCGAAGCCTCAATTTCTTGATGGGACTCGGCGTTTTTCGCTACACGAGTATTGATTTTACCAAAGTAAAAAACAAGGATGAAGACCGGCTGGATGCCACCATTTATTTACCTCAACTTAAGGCTATGTCGGCTAAAGCCGAAGCCAATGCTGTGAGTAAATCCAATAGCTTTGCCGGTCCTGGCATCAATTTGGGTTTTCAACACCGCAATCTCTTTGGAGGTGCAGAAAATTTAACTATCAACATACTCAATCGCTTTGAGTGGCAAGTTGGTGGAGCAGCGGTAAATACCAATTATGAATTTGGTGTAGATGCTACGCTCCGATTAGCTGGATTCTATCCGTTTCAATTCAACCGTGAATACAATTCATATGTTCCGGTAACTATGATATCCACAGGATTTCATACCGCACGTAGGGTTGGTTTATTTCAGCTCAATAGCTTTAACATAGCTTATGGCTTCAACTGGAAAAGTACGGTGTACAACAACCATACCTTCAGACCAATTGATATTAGCTATGTAAAACTAGCGCGCTCTTCTGCAGAATTTGAGGAGTATCTGGAAAACAATCCTATTATACGACGTAGCTTTAGTGAGCAGTTTATTCTTGGCAGCAATTATTCATTTACATACAATTCATTGTATGATACGGATAAGCGACATGGTATATATTTAAAAGCCGATTTTGATGTTGCGGGCAATTTAGCTCATGGACTTGCTAACCTATTCTACGACGCACCAATCGATCCTGAGAATGGTCGCACAGTATTGGGACTGCCCTATGCACAGTTTGCCAAAACGCAACTTGATATGCGCTATTATTTCAAACTTGACAGACAAAATAGCCTCGCTTTTCGCTTTATTGCAGGCGTAGGTGTGCCCTATGGCAACGCTTCTACACTTCCCTTTGTCAAGCAGTTTTTTGTAGGTGGCCCCAATAGTATCAGGGCATTTCAAGCCCGGACTGTGGGTCCAGGTGGTTTTATATCCGAGCAAGGATTGCGAAGCAATAATTTACTTATAGACCAAAGTGGTGATGTCAAACTTGAAGGAAATGCGGAATTTCGATTTGATATTTTAAAGTATCTCAAAGGTGCTGTGTTTGTTGATGCCGGTAATATATGGTTGATAAATGAAGACCCTATACGACCCGGATCTGGGTTTGAATGGAATGATTTTTATCGAGAAATTGCCATGGGTACCGGTTTTGGACTGCGTATAGATGCCGACGTAATTGTGGTTCGGTTTGATCTGGCCTTTCCTTTGCGCGTACCCGGCCAACCAGAGAACGAGCGCTGGGTAGTAGATAGAATAAGACCTCATAGAAAAAGCTGGCGACAAGAAAACCTCCTGCTAAATATAGCCATTGGTTATCCGTTTTAGGCACCAAAATGATGCTGGATTTCAGTTTGCCAGAATGAAAAATTGTGCATTTCGAAGCACTTTCATATCAGACTTTTGCTGTCGTTGATTAAATGTTAAAGTGCCATAATCCAGCACAAAGGCCAACCAACTTAGCATACAACTTCAAAATCCGAGGTTTCTGCAATCAATTTCTCAATTCTTTCAAAGCCTTTTCATCCACTTTACGCAGTCTACCTTTATCATCTGGGCCAGCATTGAGCAGTAAGTTAGCCTCCATTTTTTCTGCAACATTCAGATAATTCAATATAGTTTCTTTAGAGGCTACAGACTTATCCCATTCGTGCCAAAACCAATTGCCAGAAGGGAATTTCTTGTCTCCCTTTACCGATAATGTGGTTTCAATTTGCATTGGCAGGTACACATCTTTTCCAAGCCAACTCCACACTTTTTTATCTTCTTTCACCGAGGTATATTTTTCGCCACTGCGTATGTCTACCGGATGTAATGGTACACCTGGAAAAGCCGTAGTAGCGTTATTCATCACCAGGCAATCAGGTTGCAACTTTTTGATAAACTGATACAAATGATCCATCTGCCAGCGGTATGCGCCTTCGTTGCGCCATGACTGAATAAAATCTTCATCACGTGCACGTGATGCACCCGCTACATTTTCACCCATATCATCTGTGATTTTTTTGGCCCAGCCATGTTGCTGTTTTTTCCAAAAGCCGTCAAACCACATCTCCACCATAGGGCCATAGCCAGTAAGCAATTCTTCAAGCTGTAGCTTCATAAAATCCACATAGGCATACTCGTCTTCATCGTGCGATTTTTCATGACGATCCCATAGTGAATAATACAAACCGACTTTCAGGCCATATTTGTTTGCCGAATTGACCACCTCCGCAACTACATCACCTTTATAGGGTGTGGCTGCTACAGAATATTTGGTGTGCTTGCTTGGCCACAGACAAAAGCCATCGTGATGCTTGGTGATTAGCACAATGTATTTCATACCGGCTTCTTTGGCAGCAGCACACCATTGATCCGTATTGAGCTTGGTGGGATTAAATTTTGCCGGATCAAGTGTGCCATCGCTCCACTCTACATCGTAGTAGGTATTGATGCCAAAATGGATGAACATACCGAATTTCATGTCCATCCATGCTTTCTGAGCTGCGGATGGCTCGACTATTATCTCATCATTAGTTATAATTTGTGGGCGGTGTCCAGCGCTTACGATGGCTGGTGCAGTAGCTACCAAACCTGCCAAACTTGCTTGTTTCAAAAACCTTCTCCGATCTACAATCATTTTATGCGTATTTATTGTTCTATTCAAGCCTTTACAGGCATTCAATTTTTCTACTTTATTTAATTGAAATATTGTCCTTATCGAACTTAATCTCTAAGTCGCCAACTTTCGCGCCGTTTTCCCAAATATTGAAATCGGTATCAATTGCAGGTATTGCACCTTTTTGCAATGTCATTATTACAAAAAAATGATCGCTGCTTGATGCTTTAATTAACTTATGTGTTGCATCAAAATTCAATTCCACATTGGGTGGATACACAAATGATGCCCGTAATGTGGCTCCATTGCTGGCTGAAATGGTGAACTGATTGTTAACAATCTCAACAGCATCTTCATGGGTAAACATTTGCCAGATTTTATCACCACCTCCTTCAAAGCGATCAACAATTGCCAGTAAGGCCTCAGCACCTGACTTCCCGCTAAAGTCCACGGAAATAGACCTATTTGCCTTGATTCCCAAATCGACTTTATCTTTGAGCCTGCTTCCACCGAAGTAGCTGCTATCCATTTTCAAACTAATGCTGCCAGAGCCATCAGATTTCTTTTGAAAATGCGTAGTCTCTGCCCCCAGCCAATTGGTTGCATTTTCTATAACAACACGATTTTCAAAGTCGGTGATCACTTTAGCTTCATGATGAACTGGCCTGATGGCCCAATGTGTACCCAGTCCGGAAATTCGGAAACTGCCGGCATCACGAAAAGAATGCGAAGCGGGTTTAGCCAACTTATTGGCATGTATGGACACTACAATGTCGTTTTCATCTTGCCATCCGTTTCGAAAGACATAGTATCCGGCTTTTTCGTCGACCCATACCCTGTCCAAGACCTCTGCTGGATTAGCTGGCTGCTGATCCAATGGATAGTTCACCATAGCAAATATGGCATCATAGGGCTTGAATATATTGAAGGTCTGGTCGCCAGATAATCCAAAAACCGGATCAAAAGTCCAAAGTATGGCAGGTAAAAATTTAGCAGGAACCGTGCCCATGCCCATAACCCAATCGCCCGACCTCCAGCGATCGGTGTTCCAGACAAAATTGCCCGTGCCATGCATAGGCTGGTACAAAGTGTCTTTGATGACCAGACCATTCATGGTAAAAAATGGTAGAAACCAATCTACCATGTTTGCGTCTATTAAAGGCTTTTGCATGGTATGGGCATAAGCCTGTAATGCTGGAAAAATACCTGTACATAACGCTAAGCGCAAATAATTAAAACCTTCTGGTGTCCAGCCCCTCTCACCTAAATGATCCAGATGTGCCTTGAGGCCCTCCTCAGCTTTTTGCAGATAGCCATCAAAGGCATCGCTTAGGCCAGAATCTCCAGATATCGCTAGTGCTGCGAATAAACCACTCCCTTTGGTTATGCCCTGCCAGTTGCTCCAGGGCTTATCGTTATAGCCATGTCCACCACCATCGATCAAAAGACTTGTTTTTTCTTCCAATTCCCGGACTATTTTCATTCTAAAAGTTTCGTCCCATACATGGAAGCTCAAATCATAAGCAAGGGCAAGCCCAATAATATTTTGGCTACGGTAGATCTCTTTGTAGTTGGAATTCCATAAGGGAATACCTGATGGATCTTTGGTATCGCCATCGCCACTTTGAAACAACACATCGTCATTGATGGTCATTTCTGCGAATTGCTGCGAAAGTTTGGCATATTCTGGATTGTCGGTGAGTAGATGTAGAAAAGCATATCCAGCAGCATAAGCCCCTACAAATAAGGCATCAACTGGCTCAGCCAGTCGTTTTTCCAGTTGTGAAATAATGGCAATGCCTTCGGGTGTTTTCGATTTGCTTTTCAAAGCCGGTATGTCAGCTTCTGTAAATAAAAGCCTCGGATGCACGTGCAGATTATTATCTTCCTGCGTATTAGTATTGCTTTGCTGGCAGCCAAATAAAAATACCAGGTAAAATAAATGGTTGAAGAATCTACCGCACCATAACCTTAACCTATTCATCTCCTCAGCTTTTTCCTATTATTAACTATAAACTTTCCCCTTCTATTAGCATAATGATCCGTTAGTGCAGGCACCAACGTAAAACAAAAATCGGCATTTTAAACCACAAGCCGCACCTGCCAGCCTTATCAATATCTCTGCATTCTTATTCAAAAGGTTTACATCTCCATTGGAATTGCTTGTTTAATCCAAAGCAATCGATTTTTACATAATGGCAAATTGAGTGTAGATGCTTTGATACATAACCCATTTTGATCAATTATTCAGTCCAAACGACCACCTGCCCGGGTTGCAATAGTTTTTCCCCTATCAAAATCTTGCTTTTGGCCGGAACCGGTATTTGCACGCTTTTGCTGGTGTAGTTCACCCCAACCCAAAAGCCATCGCGATACTCCACAAATACATAGGGTGGTAGCTTAAAAGGTTGTACGCCCTGGTCAGCGTATATTTTATCCAAAATAGCTTGCTCAAGTTTTCCATTATGCGACCAAGTCCCAATATAGGTTACGGTGCCTTTGCCGAGTTTTCGGCTGGTAACTGTGGCTTTGTCTTTATAAAACTGATCTGCATGATACGCCAGGCTAGTGGTGCCCGCATCGGGTGTCAGCACATCGCTCCATACATGCCAGCTATAGTCAGTATTGGCAAAATGTACCTTGCCAGGGTGCTTAGCTGGCAAGTGATCAAAATAATCAACTTTGGCACCAATAAGCTTCCAAATAGGCTCCTGAAGTAGCTTTTCCCATAGTTTACCATGCTGGTCTTTCTGGCCTGTGCGGCAAGTCAGTATTAAATGCCCACCATCATTTACATATTTCTCCCATTTTTGAATGAGCGCATCACTCGCCAACTGGTAGGCAGGTGCCACCATAAAGGGATGCTTTTTAGGATCGAATGTGTCACCTTCTTGAATAAAAGTCACCTGAGCACCAATGGACTTCAGACTTTCGTAATAAGTATAAATAAATTGCCAGCTATCCCAGTCTTCATGGTGTTTGTAGTTTTCAAGATCCCATATATTGTCTTGATTCCAAAGAAAAGCTGTTGATCGTAAGCTTACTTTATCAGGTGTTTTTGTGCTCTTCTTATAGTTATTTTGTATTTCGTTGAGCTCTTGAATGGCCTGAACATATTCCTTACCTCCTGGCGAAATGGTAGTGCCGTCTGGCTCCATTATTCCTTTGTGGTAAAACTCACTGCCAAAAAGTGGCTGGCGGAATCGATAGGTGCACACAAAGCGATCGCCGAGTCCGAAACTATGCCATACCCACATCCGAACGGCTCCCGGAAGCGGCTGTGGATTAATTTTTCCCCAATTGATTTGTCCGGGTTGCAATTCCATAATGCCTGTAAACCCATTGATAGATCTGGCGAATTCTGATGAGAAAGAAAGCTCCATGCCACTGCCCAGTCGATGTGCCAATTCATCGCCACTGTCGTTGAGATGTTGGCTGGTAAGGTACATCGTATGTGAGGCAAAATGAAAATCATTTTGATTGAGAAATATATCAACCGAAGGCAAAAATTTGAAGTATGCATAATTGGTCGTAATCCATTGGCTGGGATCAACGAGTTTTTTCAATATTTTGGTTTGAAAACGCAAGGCTTCGGCCAGTTCATCGGCATTGAATCGCTTGAAGTCAAGCATGGCATGTGGGTTTACCCCCTGCGGAGCTTCATTGGCGTTGGGTATACGAATTTGCTCGAAGTTATTGTAGCGTTGGCTCCAAAAAGCTGCACCCCAGGCTAGATTCAGCTTTTCTATATCGCCATCGTACTTTTTGCTGAGCCATTTTCTGAATGCCGAAGCATGCCCCTCGGAATAATCGTACAAAGTTCCATAATGAGGCTCATTGTCTACTTGCCAACCCCAGATACGTGCATCTTTTCCATAGCGCTCTGCCAATGCGGTAACAATTTTTTCTGTATAACGCAAATAGATCGGGTGATTGTAAGACACATGCAAGCGTGATCCATGCTGCTGGGTTATGCCCGTTTCATTTACTGTCAATATCTCCGGATGCTTTTGGGTAAGCCAAGCTGGAGGTGTAGGCGTAGGCGTGCACATGATTACTTTGAGCCCGTGTTTACTGGCCAGCTCAACAGCGCGATCAAGCCATGTAAAATCGTATTTACCTTCTTCGGGCTCCATCATGGCCCATGCAAACTCACCAAAATGCGTAAAAGTAAAGCCCATTTCTGCCATTTTTTTGAGATCTCTTTCCCAATGATCAGGGTTCCAGTGCTCCGGATAGTAATAAGCCCCAACGGGCATAAGTTGGTTAGCCTGAGAAAAGGCTGATGTATTATACTGACTGTTTACAGGGAAATGCATGCATATAATCCCTATAAGCACAAGAATGCTTTTAAGATTCCAATTCATATGTATAAAAAATGCGGATGACTGACCGGAGCAATGGTTAAAGGCGGGATATCCGGTTAGAAATCCAATTAAACAATAATTCGTAAACAGCTTCAAATATTGGAAATTAAGTCAATGAAACCAACAAACTAAGACTATTGCTTAAAAAAATGATGTTAATGGTGCCTTGAAATCGATTTTGAGATTTGTTTCTAGATATCCAAAGCCGTTGATGTTGGTATAGAGTGCGGTATTTATGAGGGTGGAGAATAGCTACAAAATTACTACGGCCAAATGTCGTCCCAGTTTTCTTCTTCCTCTTCTTCTTCCACCTCTTCTTCCTGATTTTTCTTCCTTCCTAACCCAAAAAGCCCCTTGCGTTTCTTTTCTTTGGGTTCTTCATCAATCAGCACTTCCTCTTCTTCTTCGAGTTCATCTTCAAATGCACGTGGTTTAGGTAGGTATTTTCCGAAATGATGCAGATAAATCATTTGGTCTACATTGTAAAATTCTTCTTGCGGATTTCGGTGCACCATGTACAAAGAGTCGACTTGCTGCTTACTCAATAAATTGCGATCGGGTATATCCTCAAAGGGATCAGATAATGCTTTGTAGATCGATTCCATCGAAACAGTTTTCATTTCCTTTTCCTTCTTGCGGAAGGACGGCTCATCGTAAATACCAAATTTGGTTTTGGCTACGTAGCCATCGCCTTTGGGCAATGAATCCTGCTGGCTAAAGAGAGAAAAGTGACGTAAGGTTTCATTCTGATCTAAAATAAAATAGGTATGATACGAAGGGCATACGAACTTTTCTTTGCAGGAAAAGCAAAAACAAACACAAATTATCAATACAAAAAATTTATAGCCCTGTTTCATGTAATAGGATGAACGCCTTAACAACGCTGATTATTAGCAAAAATGCTGCCTTAAATCGCTGAACACATGTATAAAGTTGAGAAAAAAAGCATTGAAAAGGTTTATAAACATCTAGTAAACAAAATATTAGTAAGCTATCATTAAAGTTTTAATAAAAATGATCCAAAATTTTATTGTTAAAACCTGATTTATTTCAGCCTATTTTCAATACTTTGGTAAATATGATCTACCCAAAGGCTGTACATTTTGGCAGATGGATGCAGCTGATCTGACACATAAAATTCGCTACCGGTACGGGTTCGGGTAATATGAGTGATATCATAAAAATCTATGCTCTTTAGTTGGCAATGATGGCTGATGACAGCATTAAATTTATCAATTTGCATGGATATCGAAGCCCCTCCGCTACGCTGTCCAAATGGCGTAAGGCCGTAGTCAGGAATTGATAGTACAAATACAATCTTTTTGTTACCTCCGGCCAATTTGATGGCGATGTCTAACAGCTCTGTAAATTCATTTTCAAAGGTTGTCAAACTACCGCCTTGGTATTGGTTATTTACCCCTATAAGTAGGGAAACCAATTGAAAAGGCGGTTTGGGATTGACACTGTTTATGGCGGATTTTAAGTTCCTTGTCGTCCATCCGGATTGAGCAATTATCTGAAGATCAACAATATGCGTGCCTCTATCTTGCAGTTGTTGGGCCAAGATTGACGGCCAACGGTCTTTAGCCGCAACGCCCTGACCAATGGTATAACTATCGCCCAAAGCCAGAAATGAAATTGTATCATTAACAAATACTGCTAAAGAATCCTTAGTGAAAGAATCTTCATCGACAGAATCCTCAAGGATGGAATCCTCAAGAACAATTTCCTCGGTTTCTACAAAAATTTCGTCTGTGTCAGCTTCCTGGCAGGCAATAAAGCCATATAGCAACAATGGCAAAAAAAGTAGTTTAGCTAATCGAGTCATTCCAGGCTACTTTTAATAGACTTTGGCAGCGCATTATAAACCAATGTGTAAGAGTGATCAATCCATTCTTTGATCAAAAGATCTGGAAGACCTGCATGCATGTCTACGGTATTCCAATGTTTTTTATTCATGTGGTATCCAGGCATTACCGCAGGATACTCAGCTCTAAGTGCCACAGCCAATTCAGGGTCACATTTTAGGTTGATGCTTTCGAATTCAGCTATATCAGTAATGGCGAATATTTTGCCACCGACCTTAAATACCAATGTATTTTCATCGAAAGGCAAACCCTCGGAAGTACCTGGTTTTGATAAGCAGTAATTTCTAAAGGCTTCAATGTTCATCTCTAAGCTAACAAACGACGGACAATCAATACAATAATGGCCACCAAAAACATAATGATAGAAATTTTATTGACTCCATGCATCATTCTAAGACTGAAATTTGTCTTTCTATTAGGATCTTTTTTTCTGAAGAAATACCCTGTTAGTTCACCAAACTGGAAGTATTCGCCCAAAGATGGCTTTTCATTCTTATCGCCCGCCGTATCTATTTTCTCCTCTTTCATACGATTATAATTTACCCGTTTTGCTTATGTTATGCCCCCATAACTTTAGGTATACGCATTGTGTTTGGCTAAGTCTAAGATTATTCGCCTGGCTCAATCCATCGTCCATCATTTCTTATTATATCGATGAGTTCGTCAACGGCCATTTCTGATGCCACACTGCGCTTTACTACTTCTTTGCCTTTGTATAAGGTGATCTTACCTTTGCCTGAGCCCACATAGCCATAATCGGCATCGGCCATTTCGCCGGGACCGTTTACTATACAACCCATAATTCCGATTTTCACCCCTTTCAGATGACTGGTTCTTGAGCGTATCATGCCGGTGGTTTCTTGCAAATCGAAAAGAGTACGGCCACACGACGGGCAGGATATATATTCAGTTTTGGAAATGCGGGTACGTGTAGCCTGCAAGATATTAAATGAAGTTTCATTGATCATCTTATCGCTGCCACAGTTTTGAGCACGGATAAATACACCATCGCCAAGACCATCGAGCAACAATGCACCCAAGTCGGTAGCGGCATACAGTTGCAATTGATCTGTGGGCAATGATACATAGCTGCGGCTCAGAATCACCGGAACGTTACAATTGTGTTGCAAAAGCTCTACAAAAATACGGCGCTGCTCGGCCATGCCATGCGTATTATTTGTTTCAATAACAAGCACAATGTTAGAAGCCGTATTTAATTTCTCAATCAATGCAAGGTCGATATCGCTCAAACTCGCCACCACGAAGTTCAAGGATGGCGATAAGGCTACGCCCTGCAAATATTCCTTCGCATTCAGCAATGGAAATACTCTATCGCGCTCTTTCACTTGCTGCCAGGTACTATGATCATAGATAAAGCCGAGGGTACCCGGAATCTCAAAATCAGCAATGACATGACCCAGATAGGCAAAATCGCATGCAATATCGTGGATGTTCCATTTGTCGAGCGGCACCGAATATTGATACCCAAGACCAAAAAGCGAAGCTTCGCTGATTTGCGTTCTGCCACTCAGGTTGGCAATAACGATGGGCACATTTTCGCCACCCACATTTGCGACTGCTTGTGTCTGACGGCGGCTATACACAAATGGATCAATAGGATAATTTGTGATTTCGGGAATTGGATGGTGGTTTTGACGATGGCTGTAGCGATTCGCAAGTTCTAAAGCCACGGGAATCTCTGACTCAGGCTCTTCGGTGAGCGACACCCGAATAGTGTCTCCAAGGCCATCTTCCAGCAAGGTACCTATACCTACAGAAGATTTGATGCGACCGTCTTCACCATCGCCAGCTTCTGTTACACCAAGGTGTAGCGGATAAGGCTGAAAACCCTCGAGATCAAGCTTTTGCACCAACAAGCGGTAGGCTTGTACCATTACTTGTGTGTTGCTAGCTTTCATACTCAGCACTATGTCATAATAATTAAGGTCTTCGCAAATGCGCAAAAACTCAAGCGCCGATTCTACCATACCAAGTGGTGTATCGCCATAGCGACTCATGATCCGGTCGGACAATGAACCATGATTGGTACCAATACGCATGGCAGTACCATATTCCTTGCAGATTTTTACCAAAGGGGTAAAGCGCTCTCTAATGCGGTCGAGTTCGGCGAGATAGGTCGCTTCAGTATATTCAATATGTTCAAATTTTTTCTTATCGGCATAGTTGCCAGGATTTACCCTTACTTTTTCGACAATGCGCGCAGCAAGTTCGGCGGCATTGGGGGTGAAATGGATGTCGGCAACCAAGGGTGCACTGTAACCCTGCTTGCGCAATGCATCTTTGATGTTGGCCAGGTTTTGCGCTTCTTTTATACTGGGCGCTGTTATGCGTACATATTCGCAACCCGCTTCAATCATTCGTATGGACTGCTCTACTGAGCCTTTGGTGTCCATGGTATCAATGGTTGTCATCGATTGTACACGGATTGGATTGTTGCCACCAAGGGGCACATCGCCAATATATACTTCCCGGGTTTTGCGGCGTGAGTACTGCACCAGACTATTGCAGTAAGATTTTACAGATTGAATTTCGGAGCTAGGCATCGACATGAGTCAGGGCATTTTTTTATCCGCAAATGTAACCCTAAAAAAGCAAAATTGTTGCTATTTTAGGGTAGTTTCAAAATTGAATTGTGCGTGCGTAGGGAAATGATCGGAATAAGGCACATCGCGGTACACCCTGTACCAAAGGGGTGTGAAGTGTGCATCATAAAACATATGGTCTATTCGTAGGAAAAAAAGCTTGCTATGAATGGTAAAACCAAAACCACTACCAGCTTTTTCAAATGCATTCTTATATGCTCTGCGCATTTTATAGTAATTGTTGCCATAGGGTAATTCATTAAAATCGCCGCAAATAAGTACTGGGTAGGGCGATTGTGATGCATGATCGAGCAGGCTTTTTATTTGATCCGCACGGTTTTTAGCGCCACTTTTGAGCTTCGAAGCCAGGCTTTTGATATTATACCGAATGCCACGCAGACTCTTAAACCCGCCCAGATTTAATTGCATAGAATACAAGTGAAGGTTGTAGCAGCGCAGGGTATCGGTGCCCAAAGCAATGTCTGCATAAATAATATTGTTGACCGACTCCTCATCAAAAAGTATCTCACCTGTATTTACAATGGGATGCTTGCTGAAAATGGCCAAACCCGGATTGTGTATGCCTCTGAATACATCATAACTTCTGGTATGTGAATAATAGCCACTTGCCTCTATCCGCCCGGTGACATCAAGTGGCTTCCAGCGGTCGTTGGTGCTGTATTCCTGAATGCATTTTATATCGGAGCTGTCTTGCTCTACCCATTGTATTGTTTCAGCTGAAAACTTGTGATAGGTCCAGTATTCACGGAAAAGCTTTACATTATAGCTCAAGACTGTAATGCTTTTAGAAGTGGTTTCGGTTTTTTCATCGTGCTTCACCCAGGTGATTCTAATAAAATAAATCCCCACCAACAGTGCCATCAAAGGACACCAAAACCAGCGACTCCTCAGCAGTGCAGTTATTAGCAACAAAACCATATTGGCAACCATTGCGACCGGAATACCATAACTAAGCAATGCTGCCGGCCAGAATAGACGCGGGGGAACAAAAACAGTCAGGTACAACAGCAAGCTTGCCGCTAATACGCCAATAAAAAATGTACGACCAGAAATTATTTTTTTCAATGGATCAAAAATCAGCCCTGTTCAAAAAAATAGTAAACGACACCTACCCTACTTAATTATATCGCAAATATTGAAAATCTACCCGCCATTACAAAAAGAGAAGGTTTGTAATTTCATTCCAAGTTGCTGGATTAATCCTTGTCGCCCCCCGCCCTGTTTCTTGTCTTCACGAAAAAGGATGTTGAAAGCTTGACCTTGGCGGGTAGCCGACGACATCTCACCCATGTTATCAAATTTAAAATACTAAATATTTTA
The DNA here is from genome assembly GCA_036788235.1 of Cyclobacteriaceae bacterium. GTDB lineage: Bacteria > Bacteroidota > Bacteroidia > Cytophagales > Cyclobacteriaceae > JAFIEV01. The sequence continues at coordinate 7,198 of DAIQNU010000012.1, read as the reverse complement.
GCTTTATGAATCCATTATGCTAATTTTGTTGGTAAATGTACATCAACTGCCACACATATTTCAGCTTTAAATACGGCACCATGGCGCCTGAAATGGTCTTTGAAGAAGCCAAAAGGTGCCAGGTGCGCAAGCTGGTGCTTACAGACATTAATAATACTTCGGCATGGATAGAGCTGATGCGGATTTGCAATGAACGAAAAGCGGAACATCAGCTGGAGATTGTGCCCGGTATTGAGTTCAGAAACAACAATGACCTGCTATACATTGGCATTGCTACCAGCAACGAGGGCTTCGAAGCACTCAACCGCTTTTTGTCGCACCACAATACCACCGAAACAACGCTGCCGACAAGGGCACCGCAGTGTTCGCATTGTTTTTTCGTATATCCCTGGGGCGCACTTGCCCCCGAACAGCTACTGGAGCACGAATATACGGGACTCAGACCTCACCAGGTGCATCAGCTGGCCTTGTCGCCTTATCAAAAACAGCAACATAAGCTGGTGGTATGGCAACCGGTAACTTTTACCAACAAAACCGGCTTTAATATGCACAGGCTGCTGCGTGCCATTGGCGAAAATACGGTACTCAGCAAGCTTGACCCTGCATTGCAAGCACTGCCCGAAGAAATCATGCAGCCCGTTCCGACACTCATGGCTTATTACTGGCAGTATCCGGTCATAATCTCCAACACCCAGCGCCTGCTCGATGGCTGTTGCTTTCAGATAGACATGCACAGCAACAAAAACAAATCGGTATTTGGCAAGTCCAGAGCCGAAGATCATGACCAGCTTCGACAAAAAGCCCTGGAGGGTTTTCAGTGGCGTTATACCAAATACAATGGCTATGCCATGCAGAGGCTACTCAAAGAGCTGGACGTAATTGCCGAGCGGCAGTTCGAATCGTATTTTCTCATTTCCTTGGACATCGTGAATTTTGCGCGGCACCGCAACTTTGCCCATGTAGGCCGTGGCAGCGGCGCCAATAGCATGGTCGCCTATTGCCTGGGCATTACCGAAGTCGACCCCATAGAGCTCGATCTGTATTTTGAGCGCTTTCTCAATCCATACCGCAGTTCACCGCCCGACTTCGATATTGATTTTTCGTGGAAAGACCGCGACGAAGTGATCGCCTATACGCTTAAAAAATATGGCAGCGACCATGCCGTTTTGCTGGCTTCTTTCAATACTTTTCAGGGGCGATCGGTGTTGCGCGAACTGGGCAAGGTATTCGGCTTGCCCAAAAACGAGATCGACGAAATTGTAGACCACCCCTCCCGGATGCGTGGTCGCGATGAAATAACCCGGCTGATGTTTCGCTATGCCGAATTGCTGCACGATGTACCGCAAAACCTTTCGATACACGCGGGTGGACTGCTGATTACCGACAAGCCTATTTATGCCTACACCGCTACAGAAATACCTCCCAAAGGCTTTCCGATCAGCCATTTCGATATGTATGGCGCCGAAGATATAGGTATTTACAAGTTTGACATATTGAGCCAACGCGGGTTGGGGCACATAAAAGATGCCGTGGCGCTGGTTAAAAAAAATCGCGGTGTCGACATAGACATAAGCCGCACCGAAGACTTCAAAAAAGACCCGAAACTCAACGCGCTGTTGGCCGCTGGCCAAGCCATGGGTTGTTTTTATATAGAGTCGCCCGCCATGCGTATGCTGCTGGGCAAACTGCGCTGCGACAACTACATTACGCTAGTAGCAGCCAGCTCCATTATCCGCCCGGGGGTAGCGCGGTCAGGTATGATGCGCGAGTACATACAACGGCACCACAACCCTTGCAATTTCAAGTACATACATCCGAAAATGGAGGAGCTGATGCGCGAAAGCTATGGCGTAATGGTGTATCAGGAAGACGTAATAAAAGTGGCGCATCACTTTGCCGGCCTGGATCTGGGCGAAGCAGACATCCTGCGGCGCGGCATGTCGGGGAAGTTTCGATCCAGGGGCGAGTTTAAGCGGGTAGAGCAGCAATTTTTTGACAATTGCAAAAATAAGGGCTACCCCGAAGAAATCAGCCGGGAGGTTTGGCGGCAGATCGAAAGCTTTTCGGGCTACTCATTTTCTAAAGCCCACTCGGCCAGCTATGCCGTTGAAAGCTACCAAAGTCTGTACCTCAAAACCTACTTTCCGATAGAGTTTATGG
>DAIQNU010000012.1:0-5028 GCA_036788235.1 Cyclobacteriaceae bacterium | reverse complement strand
ATCAACAATTTTGGCGGTTTTTACAGTACCGAAATGTATTTTCACGAAGCTCGTATGGCCGGTGCCACTATTGCTCCGCCCTGCGTCAACCAAAGCGAATACCTGACCAGCTTGTCGGGCAATTGCATTATGGTGGGCTACATACACCTGAAAAGCCTGGAGCAAAAAGTCGGGAAATACATTGTTGAAGAGCGTGAAGCCAATGGGGCTTATACCAGCCTGAGCGATTTTATTGAACGAGTGCCGGCGGGTCTTGAGCAGGTCAATATATTGATCAAGATCGGTGCTTTCAGGTTTACGAGTAAAACCAAGCGCAGTCTTTTGTGGGAGGCTCGGCTGCACTTTAACAGCCCAAAAGAAGCAAGACATACCCGGTCGCTTTTCTCAAGTGAATGCAAGCCTTACACGCTGCCGGCACTGGATGGCCATCCGTTTGACGATGCTTTCGATGAACTGGAACTGCTGGGTTTTCCGCTATGCGACCCTTTTACGTTGCTACCAGCAGAAACCTCGCGTGGAATTATGGCTCAGCAAATGAAAGACTATACCGGCAAAACTATACTGATGGCTGGCTATCTGGTAACGACCAAAAACACGCATACCAAAGACCATAAGCTTATGCAATTTGGCACTTTCATCGATGCACAAGGCGCTTTTTTTGATAGCACGCATTTTCCAGACACTTGTCGCAAGTATCCTTTTCGGGGCAAGGGCTTTTACCACATTACCGGCAAGGTGGTGGAAGATTTTGGATACCCGATGCTGGAAGTAAGCCGTATGGAAAAATTGCCCATGGTCATTCGCAGGCAGGAAATTTTGGAGGGGAGATGATTGGGAATTTGGGGTTTAGTGATGCGTAATCCGGGATGCCCGATAGAGTTTAGTGAATTTTTAACCAAAACGGTCAACGCTATTTAGGGAAGTACATTGAGCTTTCAGCTTTGAGCTTTGAGCTTTGAGCTATGGCTTTCACCTTCGAGCCACAAAAAAGGTGATTCGTTGCCAAACCACCTTTTTCTAATCTACACAGTTTATATTATAAATGATCACAAATCATATCGCCCCAAATTCATTACTTTGTTCCAGGCCGCTACAAAATCATGCATGAATTTCTCTTGTCCATCTTCGCAGCCATATACTTCAGCGAGTGCACGGAGCTCTGAATTTGAGCCAAAAATGAGATCGACCCGGGTACCTGTCCATTTAAGCTCTCCGGTAGCTCTTGAACGACCTTCAAACACATCCTGCGCATCAGACGTCGCTTTCCAGGTGGTTCCTAAATCAAGCAAATTAATGAAGAAATCGTTAGTGAGCGTTTCAGGACGTTGTGTAAATACACCATGATGGGCATAGTCGAAATTGGTATTCAATACCCGCATACCACCCACAAGTACGGTCATTTCTGGTGCTGTTAGTGTAAGTAACTGCGCCTTGTCAACCAGCAATTCTTCTGCTGATGCCTTATGCTGCGGATTGAAATAGTTGCGGAAACCATCAGCAAACGGCTCTAATGCATGGAACGAATCCACATCTGTTTGTGCTTGTGATGCATCGGTACGACCTGGTGTAAAAGGTACTTTCAATTCAAAACCCGCATTTTTAGCTGCCTTTTCTATGCCTGCACATCCACCTAAAACTATCAAGTCGGCCATTGACACGCTTTTACCTGATTGACCCTGGTTAAATTTATCTTGAATCCCACCCAGTATACTTAGCACTTTGGCCAATTGCACAGGATTGTTAACCTTCCATTCGTTTTGAGGTGCCAATCGGATGCGTGCGCCGTTTGCCCCACCGCGTTTATCTGATCCACGGAAAGTTGACGCGGATGCCCAAGCCGTAGATACCAAGGCTGAAACAGAAAGACCTGATGCCAGTATTTCTTGCTTTAGTGAAGCGATGTCTTGTTCATTAATCAATTCATGGGCAACTTTTGGTACAGGATCTTGCCAAATCAGCTCTTCTTGAGGCACTTCAGGCCCAAGATATCGCTCAATTGGCCCCATATCACGGTGGGTCAACTTGAACCATGCGCGGGCAAATGCATCGGCAAATGCATCCGGATTTTCGAAAAAGTATCTCGAGATTTTCTCATAAGCAGGATCTACCCTCAATGCGAGATCTGTGGTAAGCATAAAAGGTGCGTGACTTTTGCCAGGGTCGTGTGCATCAGGCACAGTTCCGGCACCCGCACCGTCCTTTGGCTTCCACTGAAAAGCACCCGCCGGACTCTTTGTTAACTCCCACTCAAAACCAAATAAATTTTCAAAATAATTATTGCTCCATTGGGTAGGTGTGGTGGTCCAGGCACCTTCCAGGCCACTAGTAATGGTATCACCGGCATTTCCGCTTCCGAAGGAATTTTTCCAACCCTGGCTTTGTGCCTCTATGCCTGCACCGGCAGGCTCCAGATCTACATACTGTACGGGATCAGCAGCACCATGAGTTTTGCCAAATGTGTGACCACCAGCTATAAGTGCTACCGTCTCCTCATCATTCATGGCCATGCGACCAAAGGTTTCACGAATATCATGGGCAGCAGCAAGCGGATCGGGTTTTCCATTAGGCCCTTCCGGATTCACATAGATAAGCCCCATTTGCACTGCACCAAGTGGGTTTTCTAAATTTCGATCGCCTGAGTAGCGCTTATCGCCCAACCACTCTGCTTCCGAACCCCAATAAATATCTTCTGCGGGCTCCCAAACATCGGCGCGACCACCGCCAAAACCGAAAGTCTTTAATCCCATAGATTCAAGGGCACAATTACCTGCGAGAATCATCAGGTCGGCCCATGATAATTTCTTGCCATATTTTTGTTTAATTGGCCATAAAAGCAAACGAGCCTTGTCGAGATTTGCATTGTCGGGCCAACTATTGAGAGGCGCGAAACGCTGGGTACCAAAACCCGCACCGCCACGGCCGTCTGAAATACGATAGGTACCTGCACTATGCCAGGCCATACGAATAAAAAACGGCCCATAATGACCATAATCAGCTGGCCACCAATCCTGAGAATTGGTCATCAATTCATAAAGATCACTTTTTACGGCAGCCAAGTCGAGTTTTTTAAACTCTTCTGCATAGTTAAAATCAGACCCCATCGGATCAGATAATGTAGAGTATTGCCTTAGAATACCTAAATTCAACATATTTGGCCACCAGTCGCGATTTCTTGTACCACCACCAGCGCTTTTGTTTATGGCTCCACCAGTGAAAGGGCATTTGCTTCCATTGGAGGTGTTCATGTCGGATAATTTTGCACTTGGATTTGAGTTATTTTCCATAAGTCAAGGATATTGAAGTTTATAATCAGATGAATCAAATTCAAGATTACACTAAGGTGATTAATAAATCAAATTGATATTTTTTATAATAGCATAGATTTAGTCTATACTATAGTTAAAGTTGGTAAACACATAATACGTGTTTGTTACATTGAAAATTGGTGGGATAATATACTTAAATAAAAATTAAGTGAAAAGGAAAAAGCCAAGGTCTGGAATGCGGATCTTAGATCAGAAATAAATTAGATCTTCATAAAAGGAACTATTCATAAGTAGGATTAGCCAAGTTGACTTTTCGTAAAAGGGAAAGAATAGCATAAAACCAGCGTTTCTTAGTTGCGATAAATGGCATTAATTTAATCTTAAGACTCAACGAATATGTTTTAAATCACCCTTGAATTATCTACCTGAAAAATGATTAAGATTTAGGAAACTAAATGTTCTCAACGGACGGTTGTTAGTCTCTTTCTAGCTATTATATAACTAAAATAAAATAGCGTCTTCGACGCTTTGAGAAGCTCGCAAAGGCGCTAAGGTTCCGCAAAGGATAATTTGTTGTCTCCTTTGATGTTCAGTCCAAAGACTGTGAAGACATAATATAGAACCTAAAACTTTTTCGATGCTAATCTTCATCAATCTCATCTGGCTTTTCATAAGTACCTTCAAATTCCTGTGCGATTAAATCATCCTGACTCAACCAATATTCAGAGGTAAGAATTTTAACATTGGTTCCGTTTGATACGGTAAGATCCCAAAGAATATCTTCCGCCTCGGGAAATGGAGTTGTCCCGCTCATCTTTTCTCCAAATAATCTTTTGATCAAATTGCTATCCGAAAGTCCTTCATTCAACAATTTGAGTGTAACTTCTTTAGTGAGCTCAATATCATCACTTTTTCCAAGTGCGCTAATGGCACACTCAATTTGGATGGCTTTAGTGTTTGGAAATTTGCCATTGAAAGCCTTATACAAAAGTTGATTTATGTGAAAAAGTGTGCTCTGCAAGTTGATTTCCGGATATTCCTCAGCTATCTTATCAAGCAACATGTCATTAGAAATCTGTTCTATTTGCCCATTATTTAGTTCATCGCTAAGCTTATATTCTAACACAATGGCGGCAGCTTTATTGGGTTCATAATCGGTAATAGCCATCATCAACAATTCTCTTAAAGTATCTTCGCTTGCACTTTCAGCATCAGGAAAACCAAAAAGACCCAATAGCTCAATGTAATCTGCTGTTGTCCAATAGTCTGAAACCTCATCTACTATTTCGGATGAATTTATTTTAATTTGATACTTCATGTTTTATGTAATTTGTTCAAGTTAGTGTGAAATGTTTGGCGGCTTAGATATTTGCTTAACTATATCTGATTTCGATGTTGAAGATTAGTTACATAAAACTACCAAGACGTGTTTACTCACCAATTTGTTATCATTGCGTGATGCGAATAAGCACCCAAGGTGCGAAAGCAATAGCCTGGCTGCAAAGCCCTAGGAAAGAAAGCAAGCAATAACCTGGGGCAACGTCCTGAGTTATTTTAAAGAAAAAAAGAATAAATGGTCTTAAATTTAAATGTTCTAGAATAAACGAAAACCATTGGGCGGTTTTTTGACAAACCTACGTTGGTATTCTTTACAATATCTAGTCACATAAAATATCAAACCATGAAAAAATCAGCATTAGTTTTAAGCGGAGGGGGTTTTAAAGGAGCTTTTCAAGTAGGTGCATTAAAATACTTGCAAGAA
>DAIQNU010000011.1:0-23336 GCA_036788235.1 Cyclobacteriaceae bacterium | reverse complement strand
GCCGCTGCACTGGCTTATGGACTTGATAAGAAAAACAAGGACATGAAAATAGCCGTGTATGACTTGGGTGGTGGTACTTTTGATATTTCAATTCTCGAGTTGGGCGATGGCGTGTTTGAAGTAAAATCTACCAATGGTGATGTTCACTTGGGTGGAGATGACTTCGATGCTACCATTATCGACTGGCTTGCCGATGAATTTAAAAATGATGAAGGTATAGATCTGCGCAAAGACCCAATGGCACTGCAGCGCTTAAAAGAAGCCGCTGAAAAAGCCAAAATTGAGCTTTCGAGCAGCATGCAGACAGAAATAAACCTGCCTTATATCATGCCTGTAGATGGCATACCAAAACACCTTGTGCGCTCATTGAGCAGAGCAAAGTTTGAACAATTGACAGACGCACTCGTAAAGCGTACTTTAGAGCCTTGCCGCAAGGCAGTTCAGGATGCAGGTGTTTCGACTTCAGAAATTGATGAGATCATACTTGTAGGTGGTTCTACCAGAATCCCTAAAATACAAGAAGAAGTAGAAAAATTCTTTGGACGTAAGCCTTCAAAGGGTGTAAATCCTGACGAAGTAGTTGCTGTAGGAGCTGCCATTCAAGGTGGTGTACTTACAGGCGAAGTAAAAGATGTATTGTTGCTTGACGTTACGCCACTGTCATTGGGCATAGAAACCATGGGAAGTGTGTTTACTAAATTAATTGAGTCAAACACCACCATACCTACCCGTAAGACAGAAGTATTCTCTACAGCATCTGACAACCAACCATCAGTAGAGATACATGTGCTACAAGGCGAGCGACCATTGGCCAAGGACAACCGTACTATCGGACGTTTCCACCTAGACGGATTGCCACCTGCACCTAGAGGTGTACCCCAAATCGAGGTAACCTTTGATGTAGATGCCAACGGTATCATGAACGTATCGGCTAAAGATAAAGGCACTGGTAAAGAGCAGAAAATCAGAATTGAAGCTTCAAGCGGTTTGACCGACGAAGACATTCAAAGAATGAAGCGTGAAGCTGAGGCCAATGCTGAAACCGATAGGCTTGAGAAAGAAAAAATCGACAAGCTCAACGGAGCGGACTCAATGATTTTCCAAACGGAAAAGCAGCTTAAAGAATTTGGAGATAAGCTTTCTGAAAGCAACAAAACTGCTATCACTGAAGCACATGAAAAGCTTAAAGCTGCTCATAAATCGCAGAATTTGGCAGAAATTGATGCTGCCATGGAAGGTATGAACTCAGCATGGCAGGCCGCATCTCAAGAGATGTATGCAGCCTCAGGTGGAGCTCAACAGCCTGGCCCTGATGCCTCTGCCAATGCTGGAGGTGCTGCTGATCAAGCTACTACTGACGACAACGTTTCTGATGTAGAATATGAAGAAGTAGATGATACCAAAAAATAGTATCAGTATAGTGAGCTTGTAAAGCACTGATAATAGGTGGACTAATAATTTAGATTGCCTTGATCCGGCGAACAAGCTTAAAGCATAAAAAAATAAAAAAAGCCCTGAAAGTTCAGGGCTTTTTTTATTTTTCAAGAATGCAAAACAAATCCAGACTTGTATCTGCATTTTCAGATACTTCATAGTCAGCGTGCTGAATTTCCATCACAAGGCGGTCGTCATAACTGCTAAGCTTATTGCGGTTTCTGCGGTTGAGTATTTCATAAGGTATTTTCAAAATGGCTGCCGGCAACAGGTATTGAAGGTTCAGGATATCCCATTTCATAATGCGATGTACAGATTTTTTATTCATTTCGTAGTATTGCATTACTTTCTCATTGCCAGCTATTCCCTGCATAGTCACTTTGTTAAAATATTTTTCTGCAAGTGTTTTCAATTCCTTTCCTGTGTATTCACGAATGTGCCAGGGATTTCTCGAAAGGGTCATTTTAATGTTTGGCGTGGTAATAAGGGCTTTACCACCTGGTTTTAAAATCCGGGCAATTTCAGATAGAAACAAGGCATCGGCCTTTATATGTTCGATTACTTGAAAGCTCACAATAAAATCAAAACTTTCATTTTTGCATTGACTAATGGGTGGAATATTGGCCTGTATAAAAGTATGTGCTGGATGAGCGGCTGCCAGTCTTTCGATTACATCGCTGATTTTATCAATAGCCGTAAAGCTTTTGCATTTTGGTGCAAGCAGATCTACGCCCCGGCCTTCTCCACAGCCCAATTCGAGCAAATCGCCATGTACAATTTTTTCAGCTTCATAATAAGGCTTTAGCAATCTTTGATGTAACGGATTGTCAGAAGGTATGGAGTCAGATGTAATCTCTGTTGTATATACAGCCATAGTTTTTTTATGCAAAAATGATAAAAACACAGTAAAACCATAAATTATACCATACAATTTGATTATTTATTCGTTTTACAATAATTGAATATCTTTTTGACGTTAATTATTTTTTGTAATTAGGCTTATGAGCCCGCTAAGTTTTACTAATTTGTCGATGCTTTTTCAACACAAAAATATGCATAGCAAACAACTTGCATTTATTCTTACGACTCTTTTAGTCTTTTTCGTCAACCAATACACTTCTGCTCAGGTGTTTAAGGATATAGATCTAAAGAGTAAATATGATGTAAATGGTGATTTAACTGTGAGTCATAGGCTCTATCATGATGGTGGAAGCTTTACCATATATTTTTCTGTGGCTTTATTACATGATATGGCCTTTGCTGAAAATTATATAATTAGTACCGAAATCAAACCATCCTACACATCTTTAGAAAGTTTACATAAAGACACCTTGAATCTTGAGCAAGCATTTTTGGGTAAAAATGTAAATGAATATTATTTTTCGTATACCCAACAATCTATACCAGATGCTGAGTTGTTGGTGCTAAAAATATTTAATAAAAATAGTCGGGAGGTGTACTATCATGATATACAATTAAGTACTAGATTTAATTTTCCTGCCGCTAACATACTGCCTCAATACAGCGACAATGGTTTACCGATGTTGCGAAGTTTTCATTATGAAAATGAGCCGCTTACATTTAATCCGGTTTTTAACAGCAGTGGACAGATTTTCGTTTACTATTATTCCAACGATTTTGAGATAGCAGATCCGCCTATGATCGTCGAGAGTCAGCAAGTAAGTCGGGGGCTAACACTCGATTCTCTTTTTGTAATCGAATTTGGCGAAGAAATTAGTTTTACCAACAAAGGACTCTATTTGCTACAGTTGGATACAGCATCATCAGAGGCTGTATCTATTAGAATTGAAGATAAAGATTACCCTCGATTTACACTCATTGACGATTTGCTAAAGCCTACTGTATATATTTCTACACGAAACGAAAGAGCAGTACTCGAAAGCACGGCCTCCAAAAGGGCTGCTTTCGAAAGCTTTTGGGTAAACACAACCAAATCGGAAGATCTGGCCAAAACTGTAATCAGGATGTATTATCGCAAGGCACAGGAATCTAATTTTTTGTTTTCTAACTACAAAGAAGGCTGGAAAACCGATATGGGGATGGTTTACATGGTATTTGGGAAGCCGGATCGCGTGCATCGCGACGAACAAATTGAAGAATGGATATACAGAGGCGATGTGCCCACATCGTCTGTGAATTTTACTTTTGTAAAGGTTAAAAACATTTTTTCTAACAATCATTACGCCCTTATAAGAGATAAAAAATATGATCGCGCATGGTTCAGAACGGTTGAATCGTGGAGGCGAGGAAGATTAAGGAATTGATAAAATAAATAATGAATTACGCAGAAAGCAATCAACACCCACGTGACTTTATATTTGGCACACGCACAGTAATTGAGGCTATACAGGCAGGCCGAGATATAGAAGTAGTATTTGTACAGAAAAACCTGAATAACGAACTACTAAAAGAATTGCTGGCATTGCTGCACAGCCACAATGTGCCTGTAAAAAGGGTGCCAGAGGAAAAACTAAATAGCATTACAAGAAAAAATCATCAGGGAGTGATTTGCTATTATTCGCCAGTGCGCTATGCATCGCTCGATCATATTCTCGATCAGTGCTACACCAGCGGCAAAGATCCGTTTTTTGTAGTGCTCGACAGGATTACCGATGTCAGGAATCTGGGCGCCATAGCTCGATCTGCCGAATGTGCTGGTGTACATGCGCTGATAATAGCCGACAAAGGCAATGCTATGATAAGTGGAGATGCCATGAAAACTTCTGCGGGTGCTTTGAATCATTTACCGGTTTGCAGAGTGCCTTCGCTGAAAGACACCATTCTGTTTTTGAAAAATAGCGGCATCAGCATCGTAGCTTGTACCGAAAAAAGCGAGGATATTTTATATGCTCCTTCTTTGAATGGCCCCATAGCCTTATTGCTGGGATCAGAAGAAGACGGTATCAGTTTGGAGCTCTTGCGGTATGCCGATGTATCGGTAAAAATACCCATGTATGGCGAAATTGGTTCTTTAAACGTTTCAGCTTCAGCCGCTGTTGCCGTTTATGAAGTAGTAAGACAACGTATTGCTAGCCAATAGTTGAAGAAAAAGATTGGTTGATAAAACCCCCGAACATACAATTGGCTTTCATTTACATATTCGGGGGTATAAAATGATCAGATATATTTTTCACCTTTGCGGTTGCGGACATCTGTAACAAAGCTCCTGAATAGCTTTTCTTCATCTTTACGGCAAATCAACAAAACATCGTCGCAATCGGCCACCAGATAACCATCAAGTCCTTGGACTACAATCAGGCGTTTGTTGTCTCCTTTTATTATGCAGTTTTTAGCATCGTATAGCATAATATTGCCGTCTATTACATTAAGGTCAGGATCTTTGTCCCTGATTTCATGCATGGCATTCCAGGATCCCAAATCAGACCAGCCAAATTTTCCGAGCACTACATACACATTGTCAGCCTTTTCCATTATACCATAATCAATCGAAATTCCTTTGGTAATGGCATAGGCATCTTCTATGCGTTGATCTTCTTCTTTGGTATAATAGTATGGCGTAATATCATTGAAAGTATCGGCTATCTCTGGCAAATATTTTTCAAAAGCTTTGATTATAGTGTCCGTCCTCCAGATAAAAATGCCACTGTTCCAGACGAATTCTCCACTTTCAACAAATTTTTCAGCCAATTCCAAATCGGGTTTTTCGGTAAATGTTTTTACCTTTTTTACTGGTTCTTTTTGCTCAGCATGAAACTGAATATAACCATAACCAGTCTCAGGTCTATTGGGTTGTATGCCAAGCGTTATGAGTTTGTCAGATTCTAATGCTACCTCTATGCCAGTATTTATAGCCTCGGTAAAAAGATCTTCCATAAGAATGGTATGGTCTGCCGGCGTTACAACCAGGCAAGCTTCAGGATCTTTCTTGTGTATTTTATATGCCGCATAGGCAATGCAAGGCGCTGTGTTTCTGCGATTTGGTTCTAGCAATACTTGCTCGTCATTTAATTCGGGCAATTGCTCTTTAATGAGATTATTGTAATCGCTATTGGAAACAATGTAAATATTCTCTGGTGGACAAATATCCTTAAATCGATGATAGGTAAGTTGCAGCAGCGTTTTTCCGATTCCGAGTACATCAAGAAATTGCTTGGGATTGTTGTTTCGGCTATATGGCCAGAATCGACTTCCGACACCGCCAGCCATTATTGCAACATATACTTTGTTGTTCATAAATAAATAATTTGATTATTAAAAGTCCATTCTTATTCTATCTTTCTTTTTTGTTTTACGAGATTTAACGCACAAAAGTAAATTTCAACTGATTTCCTGAAATTTAAGTTTAAAAATATCATGTTATATAAATATATATATTTTAGGAAAATATTTTAGCTTCCATTTTTTAGAACTTGCTTTGCATCATAAAAGTCTTGTTAAATATTTCGCGATTTTGAATGAATCATTTACATCTCTGAAAATTTTTATTCAGAAACGTTGTTTTTCTGTTTTTTTATTAAATAAAGAACATAAATTTGCATTGCATGTGAATGAAGATTGATGTTTCATCTGCAATATTGGCGTTAAATTATATTGAAATTATTAGCTGGCAAAAGTATTACGTATTTTTTAGATCAGGTCGGTTTATCAAGCAAGCAAAAAAATATGAGTAATTCACTGTGAAAATTATATTGATGATCATTTTTTTTATAAATTGAACTTGAAGTTTTTAATAAAAGCATTGATTGCTCGATATTTATATATTAATTGAAGAGATAATAGAAGAGAGAAATTGGATAAGGTTAAAGAAAAATTAAAGGAGGTTTTTGGCTTTTCGCAGTTCAGGGGAACGCAGGAAAAAATTATAGCCAATATAATGAGTGGTAGAAACACATTTGTGATCATGCCCACAGGTGCTGGCAAATCATTGTGTTATCAATTGCCTGCTTTGATTAAAGAAGGCACAGCAATAGTGATTTCGCCATTGATTGCCCTAATGAAAAATCAGGTTGATCAGATGAATGCTTTTGGCATCAATGCAAAATTTTTAAACTCAACACTTTCGAAAGCTGAGATAACCCGGGTAAAAAAAGAAACACTTGAAGGCCATGTGAAACTACTCTATGTAGCGCCCGAGTCACTAACAAAAGAAGACAATGTTAATTTTTTAAAGCAGGCTACTATATCATTTGTCGCCATCGACGAAGCACACTGTATTTCAGAATGGGGGCACGATTTCAGACCAGAATATCGCCGCATTAAACCAATCATTGCGCAAATAGGTGATATACCAATCATTGCGCTTACTGCCACTGCCACTCCAAAAGTGCAGATAGACATTCAGAAAAATCTTCAGATGGAAGATGCAGATATTTTCAAATCCTCATTTAACCGTGAAAATCTGTATTATGAGGTTCGGCCAAAACAGCATACTAAAAAGCACCTCATTAAATTTATTAAAGATAATAAAGGAAAATCTGGTATCATCTATTGCCTGAGCCGCAAGAAAGTGGAAGAAATAGCCGAGCTGCTCAAAGTAAATGATATAAAAGCAGCGCCTTATCATGCAGGCCTTGAGTCTGCCGAGCGCATGAAAAACCAAGATGATTTTCTCAATGAAGAAGTGGATGTAATTGTAGCTACAATTGCATTTGGAATGGGTATAGACAAACCTGATGTTCGCTATGTGATACATTATGATACCCCAAAATCTATTGAGGGCTACTATCAGGAAACGGGCAGAGCTGGCCGCGATGGGCTGGAGGGCAATTGCATATTGTTCTATGCATACAAAGACATTCTGAAACTCGACAAATTCAATAAAGACAAACCGGTAAATGAGCGTGAAAATTCCAGATTGCTACTGGAAGAAATGGCCGCATATTCTGAGTCATCAGTATGTAGAAGAAAGCAGCTGTTGCATTATTTTGGCGAAACCTACAATGAAAGCCAGTGTGGTAAAACCATGTGGTGTGATATCTGTAAATATCCACCTGAAACTTTTGAAGGGCAAGAACTGGTAGAAGTTGTTTTGGAAGCCGTAGATGCCACAAAATCAAGGTTTGAAGTCAAGCACATTGTTGACGTGGTTATGGGCACAGAAAATGAGTATGTAAAAAGCTATAGCCACAACGAACTCGAAGTATTTGGTGCCGGAGCCGACGAAAAGGAAGAGCTTTGGCATTCGGTCATTAGACAGACATTGCTACAAGGGTACCTGGAAAAAGACATTGATAAAATCGGGGTAGTAAAGATTACCAAAAAAGGTAAAGATTTTCTGAAGAAACCTGAGTCTGTCACCCTGATCAAAGACAAGGAATTTGATGACAATCCGGAATCGGAAAGCAGCCAGGCTACAGTATCAAAAGCCTATGATGAAAATCTTTTCGAAATATTAAAAAGACTTCGCAAAGATGTAGCTAAGGATAAAGACTTGCCGCCCTATGTTGTTTTTCAAGATCCATCGCTTGAAGAAATGGCCACCATCTATCCGACCACCCGCGATGAGCTGGCCAGGGTCAATGGGGTTGGCATGGGTAAAGTGAACAAGTTTGGCAAGCCATTTATCGATGCCATCAAAAAGTATGTTGAAGACAATGACATCATGACGGCTTCTGATGTAGTCATTAAATCTGCTGTAAACAAATCAAAAACCAAGATTTTTATTATTCAAAAGATTGACAGAAAAGTTGATCTCGAAGAAATAGCAGAGTCGGCAGGGTTGTCATACCCAGAGCTAATCGATGAAATAGAACACATTTGCTACTCAGGCACTAAACTCAACTTGAACTATTACATCGATAGCATTATGGATGAAGAAAGACAGCAGGAAGTCTATGAATACTTTATGACCGCAAGCACCGACCGTATCAAAGATGCCATTGAAGAACTTGGTGAAGACGATTATGATGAAGAAGATCTACGCTTGATGCGTGTAAAGTTCCTTTCAGAGTATGCCAACTAATTAAAATTGAATTTGTCCTTATATTACGATCGACCAAGTAAGAAATCACTTTGGCGATCGTATTTTGTTTTTTTATCTGCCTTGCTTTTAAAGTTACGGCAATGGAATTTAAACCAGCTCCGAGCTTTAAAATTAAAATCATGAGATCGACATTAAAAATTCAGAGCTTATTTTACACCAACCGCGAATGAATTTTTAATCGTAGATTCCACCTGCCTGGGGTAGGCAGGCCTACCCCAGGCAGGTGTGGGACCATTAAAAAATAAAAATCAAATCAGATACACATGAAAGTACTAATTCTAGGGTCGGGCGGGAGAGAACACGCCTTAGCATGGAAAATCAACCAAAGTAGCCTTTGCAGTAAATTATTTGTAGCTCCTGGCAATGCCGGTACCAGTCAGGAAGCCGAAAATGTTCCCATAGATGTAGCAGATTTTGATGCCATTGCTAATTTCATTGCTGATAACCAAATACAATTGCTTGTGGTAGGCCCTGAAGTACCTTTGGTCGAAGGCATTCACGAACACCTCACCCAAGACAGCCGATTGAAAAATTTGCTGATAGTAGGACCGAGTCAACAAGGAGCAATGCTCGAAGGTAGTAAAGACTATGCCAAGGACTTTATGGCTCGACATGGTATCCCCACCGCAGATTATAAGTCTTTTACCAAAGAAACCATTGTTGAGTCGCGAGAATTTATTCGCCAAATGCAGGTTCCCATAGTGCTGAAAGCCGATGGTCTGGCCGCCGGTAAAGGAGTGTTGATATGTGAAGACCATACTACAGCCTTGAAATCAATAGATGAAATGCTGGTGCAAGAGCAATTTGGCCAAGCGAGTAATACAGTTGTGATTGAGCAATTTCTCAAAGGAATCGAGCTTTCGGTATTTGTGCTAACCGATGGCGAGCATTATGTTATTTTGCCCGAAGCCAAAGATTATAAAAGAATTGGTGAAAAAGATAGTGGTCCTAATACAGGTGGAATGGGTGCCGTTTCTCCAGTCAATTTTGCTCAAGGCGATTTCCTCAAAAGAGTAGAGGAAGAAGTAGTGAAACCTACAATTGCCGGACTAAAAGCAGACAAAATCGACTATAAAGGATTTATTTTTATAGGGCTCATGAATACCGATGGTCAGCCCTGGGTAATAGAATACAACGTCCGCATGGGCGACCCTGAAACACAAGTAGTGATGCCCCGCTTGAAAAGTGATTTGATGGAACTTCTGATAGCTGCCGCTTCGGGAACACTGGATAAAGTACACATCGAAACGCATAGCCAAAACGTAAGTACAGTGGTGATGGTGGCTGGTGGGTATCCAGATAAATACGGTAAAGGAGATCAAATATCAGGTTTAAATACAAAAACCGAATCTGCTATTGTTTTTCATGCAGGCACAAAAAAAAGTGCCAATGATGAAGTAGTTACAGCAGGTGGAAGGGTACTCAATGTTACTGGTATTGGCGATAATCTGGAAGAAGCACTTCAAAATGCCTATAAAAAAGTGCAAGAAATAAGTTGGGAAAATGCTTATTTCAGACGAGATATTGGGCAGGATCTATTGGCTTTGGAGTAGTGCTAATATTTTTTCCAGTCTGTCTTCAATTTTATCCTAATTTATTTTGTTTTATATTAGCCCATTGGACTGGAAAACTCCAGTATCAATGGGTCTAGCTGTGATGCTCATAATATAATAATAGATGCATCAGATATAATCATAACAAGATTAACTCAATAGAAGGATATGTCGGGATGTAGTTCATGTGGAACATCTTCTGATGGAAGTGTAAAAGTTTCCGGATGTAAAAATAATGGCAACTGCTCTACAGGTGGTTGCAATAAACTTAATTCTTTTGATTGGTTGGTTGACATGGAAGATGTCGGCCCGAAATTCAGTATTATCGAAGTTCGTTTTAAAAATGGCCGCAAAGAATTCTTCAAAAATGTCAATAATATCGAAATGTACAATGGTGATCCTGTGATTGTAGATGTACCCAATGGCCATCATTTGGGTCATGTGGCATTGCAGGGTGAATTGGTTCGGTTGCAAATGCAAAAGAAGAATGTTTTAGATGATGAAAACATTAGGCCAGTGTACAGGCTAGCCACCAAACGCGATCTTGAAAAATACGAAGAAGTAAAAAGCAAGGAAATGACAACCTTATACCGCACACGTGAGATATTACGTGAGCTGGGCTTGGTTATGAAACTCACCGATGTTGAGTATCAATCTGATGGCACTAAAGCTACTTTTTATTATTCTGCTGATGACAGAGTCGATTTTAGAGAGTTAATAAAAACTTTAGCAGGTGAATTTAGAGTACGCATAGAAATGCGTCAAATCAGTCTTAGACAAGAAGCTAGCCGACTTGGAGGTATTGGGTCTTGTGGTCGTGAACTTTGTTGCTCAACATGGCTTACAGAATTCAAAAGTGTATCTACTACAGCTGCTAGATACCAAAACCTTTCCCTAAATCCTGGCAAACTTTCCGGGCAATGTGGTAGGCTCAAGTGCTGTCTCAATTATGAACTTGAGACTTATATGAGTGCATTGGAAGACATACCCCAGGTGGAAGTGCCTTTACTTACTATGAAAGGCGAGGCCACCTTGCAAAAGACAGATATTTTTAGAAAGATACTGTGGTTTGGTTACAAAAACGAAAATACATGGGTGCCTGTTGGTGCAGATAGGGTGCGTGAAATTTTGGAACAAAACCAGAAAGGTAACAAACCTGCCACACTTATAGAAGATAGCCTTGAGATTCAAGACGATACGCAGCAAGTGCTTAACAGCGATCTTGAAAGAATGGATCGAAAGTTCAAAAATAAATCCAAAAAGAAAAAGGGCAGGAAGAACTTTCAACGCAATAAGGGGAATATTAAAAAAGACAAACCGTAATATTGCATTCAAACCAAGTTAATTTATGTGCAAATATGCCTTGCTAAGTCTGTTTTTTTTAATTTTTGTAACAGGCTGTGATAATCAAAGATTATTTGAAGAAAAAGCTGATTTTGAAAATATGACCTGGCCCATTGGGGCTCCGGCAACATTCGAATTTGATATTTCAGACACTGATCTTTCTTACAACCTGTATGTCAGCATTAGAAATAGCATCGATTATCCTTTTCACAATTTATACCTCATGCATCAGCTACAAGATCCCGAGGGTGCCGTCATTTCTAAATCGTTAAACAATATCATACTTTTTGATCCAAAAACAGGTAGGCCAGAAGGCAAAGGGGTAGGAACTACGCGTGATTTGCAAAAGCTATTAATGTCCGATCAAAAATTTGAAAAATCTGGAAAGTACAAAATAAGGCTGGATCAATATATGCGACCTGATGTTCTCCTAGGTGTTGCCTCAGTGGGTATTAGGGTAGAAAAAGTAGATGGGTAAAAGGGGGGATAAATTAAAGTTGATTATACCGAAATCCAACGATTGACTTGCTCGGCTATTGCAACATCAGGTGAGCAAAACTCCAGATCCGTTAGTTTTTCTGCTTTCAGCCAGCAATAATCAGCATGTTCTGTCAATATAGGATTAGCATTATCGGCTTTACAGAAATACGGAATCAGCTCAATTTTTTTATCCTCGTACTGGTGGGTTACAGGTTTAAGCCGCATTTCGGGTTTCACCTTTAAATTCAGCTCTTCCATTATTTCCCTGACAAGTGCCTGCTGTTCTGTTTCGCCTTCCATAATTTTTCCACCAGGAAACTCCCAAAGCAAAGGCTGCGACATTTCAGCGCTTCGTCTTACACAAAGCACCTCACTTTTTCGGGTTATTATGGCACATACTACGCGTATCATTTCACGCAATTAAAGTGTATTGAAATTAATATGCAAAAAATGTCAGAAAATATAATTGTTAAAAAAAATTTACAATGTTAACAATATCATCATCAAAGAATTATATACAAGCTCTCCCACTACGATTATTGATATTTTTTAGCTTTCCTTGTCTGAAAACAAATACTTCAATCCTCGACCTGAGGCAATAATGCTTACCTTTGCAGTAATGTAGTGTTGTAAAAAAATAATCAATGAAGCCCAAAGAAATACCCACCCCTGCCGACCTCCGGAGAGCCCAAAAGCTGCAAGCTTTTGACAGGTTGCTCACTATAATGGATCAATTGCGCGAAAATTGCCCTTGGGATCGCAAGCAAACATTGGAAACCTTGCGGCATCTAACCATAGAAGAAGTTTATGAGCTTTCTGAAGCCATTTTGGAAAATGATTTGCCCGAAATCCGCAAAGAGCTGGGCGATATTTTGTTGCATATGGTTTTTTATGCCAAAATTGCCGAACAATCTAATGTATTCGACATTGCTGATGTGATCAACGGACTGTGTGATAAGCTCATCCAGCGACATCCTCACATATATAGCGACACGATAGCTGACAATGAAGAAGCCGTAAAGCAAAATTGGGAAAAAATAAAGTTGAAAGAGAAAAACAATGCATCAGTACTTGGAGGAGTGCCAGCCGCGCTACCTGCACTCGTAAAAGCCATGCGTATACAAGACAAAGCCCGGGGTGTAGGCTTTGACTGGGAAGAGAAGGGGCAGGTTTGGGAAAAAGTGGAAGAGGAGATGCGGGAATTCAGACAAGAGTTTAGTCCTGAAAACAGTGAAGATATAGATAGTGAGAAGGCTACGGCGGAATTTGGTGATTTGCTGTTTTCATTGGTCAATTATGCCAGATTTCTCAATATAGATCCTGAGGAAGCACTGGAGCGAACCAACAAGAAATTCATTTACAGATTTCAGTATTTGGAAAAGGAAACTGCCAGAGCAGGTATGAAACTCTCTGATATGACTCTGGACGAAATGGACGTTTATTGGAACGAAGCCAAGCAGGGAAAATGAGCGTTTAGGTCGGAGCTCGAAGGTCAAAGCTCAAAGGTGAAAGGTGTGTGTACTCTCGAATCCTGCCTTTGCCGGCAAGCAAGGTGAAAGCTCGAATTTACCTGTGCGACATTCAACGTATTAAATGAAGAATGCCGATAGAATGTGCGTCACTCCAAGTATAAAAGGATGAAATCTCATCTAAGGTACGAAACTATCATACCTCAATTACACCCCGAACGATCTATAGGCATGTGGCTTTAGTCTATCACCTTAGGAAAAAAGGGATTACAAATCCCCTTTATCTGGGTTGATTAAACCATGAAAAACTATTGTTCTGTCACCTTAAATTCAATATCAACTATTCCTTTACCATGTTGAGGATGAGGATAGACAACAGTTTTTTCAGGATTAAAAAGTCCGCTTTCAATGATTTTTTGCTGAGAAGAAATGAGCTTGCTTCTGGTAAACAGTTCACCTTCCTTCAATTCAATCATTTTTAAGATTTCTTGCGTTTGAATATCCTTGTTACCGGTTACAAATACTTTACCAAAAGACATCACCTCACCTTCGTAGACTTCAAAAGTTAAATTAACTTTCTGCTCATCGATTACTTTTTTTATCTCTATTGTGAAAAATAAATGACCCTTATCCATAAACAACGAGGTTAGATCACTTCCATCAGGCCTATAATTTAGCCTATCATTAATCTCATTTTCATTAAATATATCTCCATTTTTCAATCCTAAATAATCGCTTAGGTAGCCATCACTATAAATTGTATTTCCTTTCCATGAGATATTTCCAATGATTAGAGTAGAATCATTTTGATTAACTTCATTTGTAACCATTGTAGACTTTCGGGTAAACGAAAACATTACCAAAAGCAACGCGAGACAGGGAACGATCATAAGATATCTTAATACGAACTTTTTAGGATTTTTCTTTTTGTTTAGCATAACTATTCTTTTTTTGATGTGAATCATTGAAAATTGGTGGCTTAAAAATGATTTTTCGTCGCTGTCTGTAGAAAGCTTGAGAATTAGTGTTGAGTATGAATCAACATCACCTTTGTTGGCTAATGCCACTTGATCTGCATAAAACTCATGCACATTGTTTAGTTCTTTTTTCATGATCCTGAGAAAAGGATTAAACCAGCAAATAGTAATTGCCAGTTCCATAAAAAGGTTGTCCAAAGTGTGTTTTTGGACGACATGTGATTTCTCGTGGTTCATCACCTGTTGAAATTCATCAGGTGAAAGCTGCAATTTGTTTGTATTTATGAAAACATAACTTAAAAAAGCAAAAAATGATGGGCCACGTTCGATGTAAACTGTATTTATGCTGTTGAATTTTCGGATCTCATTATCTTTCACAAGTTTTAAAACCTGAATTATTCCTTTACAAAACCTAAATAAACGAATCGAAAACCCACTGAAATAAGCAAAACTTATCAATATCAGAAGCAATTCCATTTTGAAAAAAGAATTTTCCACATTTTCTATATCCGATGACCCTAAGGCAGTTCCTAAATTTTGAAAGCCTAGTTTTAGGTTAAAGGCTGCATCAGTCGAGGCTGCATTCCAAAAAGGGATAGTAAGAATAGGAATAATAAAACCTATCAATGTAGAGGAAACCAGAAATACCCGATTGAATTGAAAAAAAGACAGATTGCGAAATGCCATTAGATATAAAATGCAAAATATAGACTGGCATACGGTGACTTCGCCCAAGTATGTGAGGAAATTAATCATTTCTTTTTGTTTTGTACTGTTCAATAAGTGCAGCTATTTCATTAACCTCCTTTTCACTTAGTTCATTTTCCTTGGCCATAAAAGATACTACCTTATCAAAAGAACCTTCAAAAAAAACAGAAACCATATTCTTCAACATGGTCTTTTTATACTTTATTCGAGAAACTACAGGAAAATATTCGTAGGTTTTTCCATAGGATTTATGGGTTACATAGCCTTTTGCTTCTAAGATCCTAATAATAGAAGATACAGTTGTATAGGGTGGTTTAGGATCATCAAACCTGTCAATTACATCCTTGACAAAACCACACTTAATATCCCAAAGGATCTCCAAAACTTCTATTTCTCTTTGAGTTAACTCTTTCATGACGTAAATATATAACGTAATAATAAGTTATACAACGTATATATGAGTTATATAACGTAAACGTGCGTTAAAATTTGTTAAAAAGGATTTTGATGATGATTATTGTAATCTAATCTTAAACTCTCTGCGTCTGTCCGTCTTTGGCGGAAACGAGGACGATTGAGGGGGGGCGGAGGTGAAAGCCTGCCTTTGCCGGCAAGCTCAATGGTGAAAGGGGAATGATGAGTGAATAGTGAAACATCCGAAATCTTAGATGAGAGCGTGATGCGTTAACCGTAATCCGTGCGTGATCTAGTGATTTAGTTATCGGTGATGAGTGATAAATGATCAAAATGACAAGCTTTGAGCCTGCCTAACGGCAAAGGCAGGCTTTCAGCTTTGAGCTCATAACTTATCACTTCTAACTAAATCCGAAATCTCCAACCTTACTAAAAAGGTATATCCTCATCATTGCCGCCCTGCTCATGCGGATCGGTGTTAGGTGCGAAACTACCTCCAGTATTTTCTTGAGTGCTGCCGCCTTTAGTCACTTTCCAGGCTTTTACATCTGTGTACCAGCGACCATTAAATTCCCTGCTTTCTATATCCACCGAGGCTGTTACCTGATCTCCAGTTGACAAGTTGTATTGATCTATTTTTTCGCCCCAAATGGTTATACAAACTTTTTTTGGGTACTGTCCGGGCATCTCAAGTATAAATTCCTGTTTCTTCCATGGGCCATTTTTTCCTTGACCAGTCTGTAGGGGTAATATCGCTTGTACTTTTCCGCTAATTTCCATATTTGTTTTTTTATGATTGACAGATTAATAATTTAATGCAATTAAATGTTAAGAAAGCAGCATGCTTATGTCATCTTGACTCAAATCCTTAATGAAACTTTCTTCAGTTACAATCAGATCCTGGTACAGCTTTATTTTTCTCTCCTGGAGCTTCAGCAACTTTTCCTCTATCGAGTTTTTTGTTATGAATTTATAAGTAAATACGGTGTTGAGCTGGCCGATCCGATGTGCCCGGTCAATGGCTTGTGCTTCAACTGCTGGATTCCACCAGGGATCAAGAATGAAGACATAATCTGCGCTCGTAAGGTTTAAGCCCACACCACCGGCTTTTATGGAGATCAGGAATATTTTGGTGTCTTTGTCATTTTGAAAACGTAAAACTTCCTCCTGCCGGTCTTTGGTGGAGCCATCAAGATAAGCATACGGAATAGATTGGCTGTCTAGATAGGCTCTCACCAAACTCAGGTGCTTGACAAACTGGGAAAATACCAACACCTTATGTTGTTCACTGATAATGCTGGTGAGCATTTCTATAACATCCTCAAACTTGCCTGAGTCACCTTGATAATTGGGATCTATCATTGAAGGATGGTTAGCTGCTTGTCTCAGTTGGCTAAGACCTTGCAACAACGCTATTTGAGACTTGTTATAACCTTTTGCATCTATTTGATCCAAAATTTTGTCTCTAAAGTGGTTCTTGAGAGCTTCATAATATTCTTCCTGCATGGTGGTCATGGTGCAGTATTGAATATTTTCTATTTTTTCTGGCAACTCCGTGGCTACTTGCGATTTATGCCTTCTCAGAATAAATGGCTTTATTATAGAGAAAAGCTTTTTCGTTTTGGTTTCATCTTTATGCTTTTCTATTGGAAGCAGAAATTCTTTTTTGAAAAAGTTTTGAGAGCCTAGTAGTCCAGGATTGATAAAGGTCATCTGCGACCAAAGATCTAGTGTACTGTTTTCTAAAGGAGTACCTGTAAGTATAAGTTTATGTGTCGATCGCAGCTCTTTTACTGATTTAGAAATATTACTCGAAGGATTTTTAATGGCTTGCGATTCATCCAAAATAATGTAATTGAATAAGAAACCTTGCAGTATTTCTGCATCTAATCTGGCGATTCCATAAGAAGTGAAAACCAAATCATAATCTAAAAAAGTCGAAACATCCTTGTTTCGCCCTGTACCCGAATAGCTGAGGGTTTTGAGTGCAGGCGTAAATTTAGCTGCTTCCACTTCCCAATTGTACATAAGCGAGGTTGGCATAATAAGCAATGAAGGTGCTTGGGCTCCTGATTCTTTAAGCTGCAAAAGCATAGCAAGTGTTTGCACTGTTTTTCCCAAGCCCATGTCATCGGCAAGACAGCCACCAAAGGTGTACTTATTGAGGAAGTTTAACCAATTATACCCAGCCTTCTGATAGGGTCTAAGTTCGCCTGCGAAAGTCACTGGCAGAGGTGTATCTTCAATCTCAGCAAAATCGCGTAGTTGCTCAAGCTTTTTATTCATTGATATTTTTGCGAGCCTGTTGCTGCCTAGGTCATTTACCAATGCTAGATGATGCTTTTTCAAAATGAGAGCATTGCTACTTTTTTCATCTTCTTCAGCAAATGCAAAGAGTTCGGCATACTCAACGAGCCAACTTTCGGGAATAATACCAATGGAGCCATCTGGTAAAATAATTTCACGTTGCTTTTTCTTCAGAACTTTACGCAGTTCTAAAAATGGAATTTCAAACTCTCCAAATTTGATTACTGCGAATACATCAAACCAATCAATATTTTCTTTGATCTCAAGCGAAATAGAAGTGGCACCTAAGAAATACTTTCGGTTGTCCTGAAGGTGTTGAAGTATTTTTATTCCCGCCTTTTCTATAGTCAGATAGTGTTCAGATAGCCAAGAGATGACTTCAGATTTTTTTTGCACTATTTTGCTATTGCGCAAGGGCAGCATCAGGTCTGTTAGAAATCTATAGGTTTTTTTCTCAAAATCCAGGTCTCTTTCTATCCTTCTGAAGGTATATTTTCCATTTGTTTTTTCAATGGTCACATGTCTACCACTCGCATTTTCAGTTTTGTAGGAATGAGGTCCGTAATTAAATATCAGTTCAAGTAATAAATCGGCTTCTCTATATTCCGAGGGTTTTATATCTGGCGTATTATCAAAAAGCGAAAGTGCTGTTTGCTGGTTGGAGGCAAGCTCAGTCATTTTTAATTGAGCTATAGGTGGGAAAACCTCATCTACTACATCGAAGCCATAAGCTCGTACATCAAAGGCGGCCATTAATGGCGCTACAAATTTTTTATAGTATTCTTCTTCTAGCCGCTCAGGCACCATGATGAATTTTTTTCGAAGAAAAGGCTTGAGTTTTAGACCATCAACATTTTTATCAAAGCTGAGCAATTTTTGATTTACTACAAACCAAGCGGGTTGATTACAGATGATGTAAGCATCTCCAGGTCGCCATTCTATTTTTTTGCCATCATGTTTTATAGTTGGAAAGTAGTGGGTATTGTCTTCGTTTTTGTGAAAATGAAACCTTACTGAAGCCTTTCCATCAGGGATTTCGATTTTTCGCCATGAAGGTTCACCATCTTTACCCATTTCATATAATTCCTTGCCCTTAAGCAAGGGCAAAATCTTGCCACGCCTTCTCTCCAGGTATTTTTGTATTTCGATTTTTAAAGGATCCTTTTCTTTGACCGCGGTTTCAGACTTGCCATTTTCAAACACCTTTGTAAAGAAATCTCCGGGTTGTATTTTGCCTTTTGTAAAATGCCGGACTACCTCATTTTGTTGCATGCTGTCCATCCATTTTATAAGCTCATAGTCAACCTCATCAAGCACATTGGCAAACTCATTGGCATTTTTGTAAGATATATTCTGATGTCTTAGGGTGTTTCTGCCTTTTTCATCAAGTTGCACAGCAAAGGATTCGAACAAATACCCGAGGTATTCGTGCTCATACAATGAGTAAATGACTTTATAGGGCTCTAAAGTGGATACTTTCATCCGGCATTATGTGAATTTATATTCATCCGTTAAGATAGACCGACGCTAATGTTCGGCAGACTTAAAGATAATTTTCTAGTAAAAAAACCTTCAAAGCTATCAATAAAAACCCTAATCCTAAAACCAAAAACCATTTGATTTTGGTTGATTTAACAATTGACTTGAATGACCGACTGGAACCGATTTTACTATTTGAATGATCGATCATTGTGTTGGTAGAATTGGCGTTGTATATGGTATTGTCTTTTTGCTAGCTTATTGTGATTGTACTTTTTCAATTCCTCAAGCCATTTAGTGTAACTATGTGTTTTTAATATTTCTAACAAAACAAAATTCAGAGGTGACTATTCGTTATATTCACACACTAGACAACATTGAGCCTTAAATTTTTATGATTTCCTTAATTTGGCCTTTAAAAATTAAAATTTTTCCATGCTCTTACTTAATAATGGGATTGTTCTGCCTTTGTTTTTGCCAGGATGTAAAAGCACAACTTTTTGGTTTTCAGCTTGAGCAAGGAAAAAAGTATTCTTCCTTTCCTATAGAAATTCATAATCAACTCGTTGTAATCCCAGTAACACTTGGAGGTCTTATTCCCTTAAAAATGATACTTGATACTGGAGTTCGGTCGACCATTTTGTTTGATCGCAGCTATACTGACATATTGGGTGCTCCTTAC
This sequence comes from Cyclobacteriaceae bacterium, assembly GCA_036788235.1. GTDB lineage: Bacteria > Bacteroidota > Bacteroidia > Cytophagales > Cyclobacteriaceae > JAFIEV01. Next base: position 3,525 of record DAIQNU010000011.1, on the reverse strand, counting down.
ACACGAACAATATCTATTACTGGTATTGGGCAAATGCGAAAGGTAGAAGCATTAGTAGCTTACAACATGAGCCTTGATATGCCAGGCATAAAAGGCCAAAGTCAATCCATGCTGGTTTTAGCCGAAGATTATCTTGAACTAAGTAAATATCTTGGCATTGAGGTACACGGAGTACTAGGTTATGAAGTATTTAATAGATTCATTGTGCGAATCGATTATGGCAAAAAGATCCTGACATTGTACGATCCCAGATACTTTAAGACTCCCAGAAGATTTACAAGGGTTGATATCGATATTATCGACACCAAACCCTATCTGATTGCACCTTTGCAGTTTGATGATACCACTCAAATTGAAGCTCGTTTGCTTGTAGATACTGGCGCTAGCCATGCGCTACTTTTGCATACAGAATACGACAGCCTTATGTATTTGCCAGAAAAAAGAATTGCATCTAAGCTCGGTAGGGGATTAACTGGTGAAGTCGAAGGACACATGGCTAGGGTAAAGGGACTTAAACTTAGCCACTATAAACTAGATGAAGTAATAGCTGCTTTTCCAGATGACATTTACTATACTGATTCCACCTCACTTGATCGCCATGGAGTGTTAGGTGGCGAGGTATTGGGTAAGTTTACAGTTATAATCAATTACTTCAGTGGCACTATGCTGCTTCGCAAAAACTATAAATTTAGAAAGCCCTTTGAGTATAATATGAGTGGCCTTGAAATAATGGCGCGAGGAAAAAACCGCAATGTATATCAGGTGATATCAGTGCGCCAGGACTCACCTGCCGACCGACAGCAAATTGAAAGGGGCGATATAATCGTGGGGATTAATGGGCAAGAGGCATCCCGACTTACCTTATCTAACGTATTTAGTATAATGAACTCAAAGGAAGGTAAGAAAATCAGACTTGTAATTAGGCGTGGTACTACAATAACTAAGAAAAAATTTGTTCTCGAAAGAGAGATTTAAAGGTCTCATATAGTAAGGGTAAGGTACTAAATCATGTTGAAAACATTGCCAATAATTTGATTGATCAACATTTAATGTCTTTTTAAGTTTCGTTATTGATCTGTATTTCTTTTTTTTGATAAAAATTAAATAAATTTTTCTATGTCTAAGCAAAAAATAACCGTAGCCTATGGCGATGGCATTGGTCCGGAAATTATGCAAGCAACACTCGATATTTTGTTTGCTTCAGGAGCCCAAATTGAAACCGAAGTTATTGAAATTGGTGAAAAAGTATATAAAAGAGGTATTTCTTCAGGAATAGAACCCTCTGCATGGGACTCTTTACGTGAGTCGAAGATTTTTTTTAAAGCACCCATCACCACACCTCAGGGAGGTGGTTACAAGAGCCTGAACGTAACCACACGTAAATCACTAGGGCTTTTTGCTAATGTGCGTCCTTGCCGATCTTACTTTCCTTATGTAAAAACCAATCATCCACTTACAGATCTAGTAATTATCAGAGAAAATGAAGAAGATTTGTATGCTGGTATAGAGCATCAGCAAACCAATGAAGTGGTTCAGTGTCTAAAGCTGATTTCTAGTACAGGTTCTGAAAAGATCATTCGATATGCTTTTGAATATGCTAAAGCTTATGGGCGCAAAAAGGTGACTTGCATGACTAAGGATAATATCATGAAGCACGCTGATGGTCTTTTCCATAAAATATTTAAAAAAGTTGCTCAAGAATATCCTGATATTACTGCCGATCATTTGATCATTGATATTGGTTCGGCATTGATTGCCAACAGGCCACACACGCTTGATGTCGTGGTAACCCTAAATTTATATGGAGACATTATTTCTGATATTGCTGCGGAAGTTACCGGTTCTGTAGGATTGGGCGGCTCAGCGAATATTGGTAATACCGTGGCTATGTTTGAGGCCATTCATGGTTCTGCACCAGATATAGCTGGGAAGGACATTGCTAATCCATCAGGACTCATCAATGCGGCCATTATGATGCTCGTACACATAGGGCAATCAGAAGTCGCAGCCAAAATCAATAATGCTTGGCTTACCACCCTAGAAGATGGAATCCATACAGGTGATATTTATAATAAGGACACCTTGCGCAAGGTTGGCACCTCCGAGTTTGCACGTGAAGTTATTTTGCGTTTGGGCAAATCGCCATCTACGCTCAAGCCGGCATCCTTCAAAGCTGGAAGCTCTGCACTGCCTACCATTACAGTACATCCGGAACCGAAGGCAAAAAAAGAATTGGTTGGCGTTGATGTATTTCTAGATTGGGATGAAGCTGGAAGAAATCCTAAAGTGTTGGGAGATGCACTGGCTAAAATCAAATCTGGCAGTCTAAAGCTAGCGATGATTAGTAATCGAGGTGTTTTAGTTTATCCTGAAAGCATGCCAGAGACCCATTGTGCCGATCATTGGCGATGCCGCTACAAATCTGAAAATGACCAGCCTGTTACTCATCAGCATGTTATTGATTTGCTAGGTATGGTTCAAAAGGCAGGTTTTGACTTTATCAAAACCGAGCATTTGTACACCTTCAATGGCGAAAGAGGTTATTCTTTAGGACAAGGAGAATAGTCTAAATTTTAGAAGCTTAAAAAATTTAAAACCTGCCTCGGATGGCGGGTTTTATTTTTTCATCAAACAGCGCCCGAAGCTTTTGGTGTGTATCTGTCGGCAATGTTGATAAATGGCTTGCAGACACATTGGAGTCGACCTGATTAACTGAACTAGCTCCGGGAATCACCGTGGTAACTTCCTTGTGATCGAGGATCCATCGCAATGCCCAGGGAGCCATATTGCCTTCGGGTAATAATTGGCCTAATTCTTTGCTTAATTCGACACCTTTTTGAAAAGGGATGCCAGAAAAAGTTTCACCAACATTAAATGCTTCACCATTTGCATTATAGTTTCGGTGGTCTGAGCTTTCGAAAACTGTCTCAACGTTGAATTTCCCTGTAAGTAAGCCACTGGCCAACGGCACTCTGATAATCAAAGCTACATTTCTTTCTTGTGCTTTGGCAAATACTTCATCGGCCACCTGTTGTCTGAACATGTTGAAAATAATTTGAAGCGATGCCAGGCCTTCCTGCTCTAAACAAAACAGCGCTTCTTCTGAAGTTTCTACGCTTACACCCCAATGTTGAATAAGCCCTTCTGAATTAAGGGTTTTTAGGTGCTCAAATACTTTTTTTTCTTTGAGTATTTCAAAAGGGATGCAATGAAGTTGTTGCAAAAACAAACTATTAAGATTCAGATTTCGAAGTGTTTCTTCTGTAAACTTCCGCATGGCTTCCAGACTAAAGTTTTGTGGCCAGCCATGGTTGCCATCGTGACGACGACCCAATTTGCTGGCTACATAAACTGGGCTTTTTATATTTTTCAAAAATGCACCTATGGTTCGTTCGCTATTGCCCATGCCATACACATCAGCGGTATCGATAAAGTTGCCACCTTTATTTATGTAAGCTGATAAAATAGATTGTGCTTTTTCTTGGTCGACATGACCCCAGTCAGCGGAGCCAAGTTGCCATGTGC